>CAIJIZ010000080.1 GCA_903820735.1 uncultured Pirellula sp. | reverse complement strand
CTGCTCCCTCGTTGACACCGAGCGTTGAAATCGGCAACTAATACCAGGGCGCAGCCCGTCGTTGGTAACCCGAACCGTCAGGGAGGCAGCTGCAGTACACGGCCGAGCAACTAGCACGACGCTCGTCGTGAGATCAACGCATGAATGGAGCCGCTCAAGATAGAGACGCTCACTAGGCTGATCCCTCGTTGACACGTCGGGGTACCATTGAGGCGAGAGGCCCCTAGAAAGCATGTTGCTGTAGCGGAGGACAAGGGATTCGAACCCTCAACCGGTTACCCGGCGCCTGATTTCGAATCAGGTTCCTAACCATTCGGCTATCCTCCGAATCGTTTTCGACGGCTCACCACCCTTGAAACCATTATCATCTAAGGTTCGGATCGATCGCCAGTCACTCGATCTGGCCCAGATTCTAATCCATGCTCCCGGGATGAATCAAGCCACAATACCGCCCGCAGAGCCGATACTCCGTCGCATGATGACGATTTTTCGCGTTTTACCGTCTGCTGTACGGCTCCCGCCGGCTATCTCTAGCCCATCGTATCCCCTGCCCGTATGATGGAGCTTGTTATGAGCAATTCCGCTTCAAATCGTTCTAATCGCCGGGCTTTCCTCCGTTCCGTGGGGACCGTTCCCTGCGCCGCCCTATTGGCTTCACACCTTCCGATTTTCCAAGGTTGTACCACTCGCACGCTCGGTCCCCAAAGCGACACTGCTTCGTCGGCGGACTTGGTCATCGGGCAGCGTGGATTAGCTGACGGTCGGTTTCAAAAACCTCGCGTTGTTGCGATCAGTCCGGCCGATGAGATTTATACGATCGATAAGACTTCGAGGGTCCAAGTTTTCGACACCGCTGGCAAGTTCCTTCGAGGATGGAAAACTCCACAAGGGAACAACGGCAAACCAACCGGGGCAACTTTCGATGTTTCTACTGATCAACTGTTGGTCGCCGACACGCATTACTTTCAGTTCCTCTTTTATTCCACCGCAGGGTCGCTTCAATCCGAACGGACCATCGGAGGAGTTAACGGTCAAGAACCCGGACAGTTCGGATGGGTCACGGATGCGGTAAGGGGCCCCGATGGTACCCTATATCTAAGCGAGTATGGCGAGTTTGATCGGCTTTACAAATATTCCGCCACCGGGGAGTACATCGATCGTTTCGGTGAGCATGGCGATGGCCCTTTGCAATTCAGCCGACCGCAAACGCTTGCGGTCGATGACCAAGGACTACTTTGGATCGCGGATGCTTGCAACCATCGCATTCAAGTAGTCGATTGGCGTGAGAAGCGACCGCGATTGGTTCGGATTCTAGGAATGCCGGGCGCTGAACCGGGACAATTGCGGTTTCCCTACGGCCTGTGTTTGATCTCGGACCAACGACTGTTGGTGAGTGAATTCGGTAATCATCGAGTCCAGTGTTGGGAACGCGAAGGAAAAGTCCTCTGGCAATGGGGAAGTGCGGGAAGTCAAGTTGGTCAGCTTAATCAGCCATGGGGCGTGGCGACTGATTCGAAGGAGAGAGTCTACGTCGTCGACTCGGGCAATAACCGAATACAAAGGTTCAGGCTACAATAACCTCTATGTTTAAAACGCTTTACCTCGGTAGTCTCTACGGAACGAAGATCTTCATCCATTGGTCCTTTTGGATCTTGGCGATTTTGATCTTCATGACTCAATTGCCCAATGGACTGACGCGCGCATTGGCCTTGCTCGGCTTTGTGTTTGCCGTGTTCGCTTGCGTATTCTTGCATGAGCTTGGGCATGCCCTGGCTGCCCGAAGCTTCGGGCGCAAGACGTTGGATATCACCTTACTGCCTATCGGTGGGGTTGCACGCATCGAAGGTGGACAACTTGATCCTTGGCCCGACGGTTGGATCGCAGCAGCCGGACCGGCGGTGAATTTCCTAATCGCGTTTTTACTTTGGGCTGGAGTATCGATCGCGGCGGTTTTTCGAATGGATTTCGCCTGGGGCGATTTCCCTTGGATCGACTTCAAGCAGCTTCCTGAGTGGACGTGGGCCAAGCAATTGTTGGTCGCGAATTTGTTGTTGGCATTTTTCAATTTGATTCCTGCGTTTCCGTTAGACGGCGGACGGATCTTCCGAAGCTTGCTATGTTTCCGATTTAGTCGCCAGAACGCGATCGAGATTTCATCGCGCGTCGGGCAGTGGATCGCGGGTATATGGATACTCTATTCATTGATCCAGCTCGATCTGCTGGGAGTGTTCTTCGGCATTGCGATCTTTGCAATTAACGCTGCTCAACGACTGCAATCCCAGTGGATTGTCGTGGGGCAAGACGGAGTGTTTCGAGGAACAGCGCCGATGGGCTGGCCAGGCGCCCCGTTCAACGAAACGGATTCATTCGGTAACACAAGCTCTTTCGGTAACACGGGTTCCTTCGGGGATACGATCGATGCTGTGGACGTTAGGAACCTTGATCCAGACCCGAAAGATCCACCCCGCCGGCGTTTCGGCGACCCGAACGTCCCTTGATCCCGAACGAGAGATCGTCACGTCAACTCATTCGTTTGAATGGCCTTTTGAGAGCATTTGCTACTCAGACGATACCCGAGCAAAAACGAGGGCTCTTACCGGAATCCTTGAAAGAGCAATTGGACCTCAATCGGATTCAGGAGCTTCGAGTACGAGTCCGAGTACCGCTTTGCTGAGTACGAAAAATCCAGATTTTTCACCCACAAACTTACCTGAAGAACCCAACCGATAAACCGATGCGCGAAGATAAAGATGGATATTCTCTGACGATCGCAACGATGGGCTCGGAGATTTCGATTCGCTGGATCGGATTGCCTGAGGAATCGAATTCGACGGAAGCTGGCGAACAAGCTAAATCGCTGAAAGCCATTGGCGACTCTCTCAATGAAATCACCGACAAGTGGGTTGAGGTGCTCAGCGATTATCAGCAAGACAGTGAAGTCAATCAGTTTTGTGCAATGGCTGATGATGGTCAGTGGCATTCGCCATCTGCCGAGTT
>CAIJIZ010000079.1 GCA_903820735.1 uncultured Pirellula sp. | reverse complement strand
GCTCCTCACTTCTGATTGATCCTCGTAACTGCGTGCATCCATGGCACCCGGGAACCAAGTCCCTGGAATTTCACAAGGAGAATTAGGATCGCTCAGGAACGAAGTCGATGCGGAAACTTCGTCAGGCCGTTCGTTAGTCAATCGGCCGTTTCTCGTTAGGAAGAGTGGGATCAACTGATGTTCGGGGGGGAAATCATCCGCAGATCGCCAGATGTTTCCGGGTGCACCGTCTTCCCCGACAGCTCCCATCACAAAGTATCGAACCGCTGGTTCTTTATCGACACCTGTGGGAATTCCTTTCAACCAGAAGTCAAACCAACGCACCATGTGCTCGACCTCTGGCCAGGTAGCTTCCTTTGGATAAGTCAGCTGCCCTACTTGGCTCCCTTTATTCAATCGGCCGTGTGCCCAAGGCCCGATAAGCAGTTGTTGCTTGCTGCGTGAATTGGGACCACCTTCATGCTGCCTACCCTGAAAGCTTGCGATGGAGCCTTGATTCATGAAGTCATACCAACTTCCGATGGTAAAGCAGGGGACGTTCATTTTCGCGAAATGTCGGGAGCAATCCTCCGCTTGCCAATACTCATCGTAGGTTGGGTGTTCGAACCATTCATCGAGCAATCGATCGTTGTCCGCCGGCACGCGGCAATTCATCTGAAGGGACTTGAACCTCTCCGGTCGAGTCGTTCCACCGATACGGTAGCCTTCGTGAAACAAGCTCAAACCAGTATCCACCATGTACTGAGCAGTTAGATGTGGTGGTTGTGTAACAGCCAGAAAGTTCTGCGCATAACCAGCTTGAGAGCTACCGAACGTCCCGACTTTCCCGGTGCTCCAAGGTTGGGTACCGAGCCATTCACAGATATCGTAACCGTCTTTCAATTCGCCCCACCCGAGTGCTCGATAACCAACCCATGATCCTTCGGAATTCCATGTCCCGCGAAAGTTCACCATCGCCACAACGTATCCTTCTTGTGCGAGTCGTGCTGCAGCTTTGCGAGTTCCTTCGCCTTGGATATCCACGTAGCGTTGTTCAAAGAGAACCGGCCAGGGTCCATCCCCTTTAGGAAAATACATCAATGCGGACAAGTGTTTGCCATCCCGCATTGGGATCATTTGATCGCGTTCGACGATATCACCAAAATCCAAAGCTGGTAGTGGCCTGATAACCTTTGCGCCATCCTGAGCTTGCCCATCCCCCATCAGACACAATGCGACTGCGAAGAAAACAACGAAACATCGGCATTTTGAATTTAGCATGATGGAACTGAAGGCTTGTATGAAAGACTCTTTCGAACTGACGCTGAAAAATAGTTTGTTATTGCTTGAGCTTGGATTCAAGCAACGGTTTTAAGCGATTCGCATAGACGGCATAGCCCTCAGCAGAGAGGTGTATGTTGTCGGGTGTGTAGAGGACTTTGATCAAGCTACCGTCGCTGTTAAGGAAATCACGTGTAAGATCGAGTACCTGCACGTGCGGTTCGCTATCTAGCTTCAATTTGCTAATCGCTTCGTTAGTTGCCTTGATGTCTTTGTAGAAACGATCGGCCGGTGTGTGAGCTGGTAGAATCTTCGCCACGATGATCTGTGCCGTTGGGAACTTCTCTCGCAAATTCTTCACACACATCTGAACCCCGTTTGCGGCTGCCTCGATACCGGTTTCTGGAGTAAAAAACATATTGTTATTACCGATCATCAATACGATCGCTTTCGGTACAAGTCCTTCGACTCCACCATGGTCAAGTCGCCAGAGAACGTTTTGCGTTTTGTCGCCTCCGATTCCGATGTTGACGGCTTTTAGGTTGGGAAAATGATTTTTCCAAGATTCTCCCCATTGAATCGTAATGCTATCCCCCACTAAAAGAACATCAACCTCGCCGGCGTTTGCTTGGACCGTCTTGACATGGTCCTCGTGCAATTTCAGCCACGCGTCACCTCCGAAAAACCCAGCACAGGGAACCACTGGCCAGAGGTGTGGCAGATGCTTGTTTGCCTCGCGCCCAGGGCGGCGATCATGCTCCGGTTTCTCAACGATGTAGGAGCGTTCCTCGGCCGTTAAAGGCCAACCGGACTTCTGTGGCTCCGCGGAAGAGTAGGGATACTCGATTGCCCGAGTGGAAGAAGGAAGGAGCGTCAGAAGTACCACAACCAACGAAGGAAGTATTTTCATGGGAGTTTAGTTATGTAGTGGCTAGGTAGAGTACCAGGACAAACTCTGGAGAACGTATATCATACCCTAAGGCTCGTCCGCGTTCGAATACTGGTCCACAAGCAATTCCAATTTTGAGCAACACTCAACAGCAAGACATGACGAAGCAAGCAAATTCATTACGCCGCGAGATCGGCATATTTGGAGCTGTGATGATGGGGTTAGGCGCCATCATCGGGACGGGCATTTTTGTCGGTATCGGCGATGCGGCGAGAGTTGCTGGCCATTGGGTTATTCTTTCCATTGCAGTTGCGGCATTGGTTGCATCGCTGAATGCGATGAGCAGCGCTCAACTAGCGGCTGCACATCCGGTGAGTGGAGGAACGTACGAATACGGATATCGCTGGCTGCATCCGAGCCTCGGATTCACCGCAGGTTGGCTGTTTCTTTGCGCAAAAAGCGCATCGGCAGCCACCGCAGCACTCGGATGTGCAGGATACGCCCTGCGATATCTGAAAATGAACGCCGAACCAATTCAAGTGCCAACAGCCCTATTTTGTTTGTTTGTCGTGATAGCTATCGTATTGATGGGAATACGTTTGAGCAACGCGTTGAATACTTTCGTCGTCTCGATCACGCTCGCCTCGCTTCTGGTTTTTACCACGGCGGGCGTTCTTTCCCTTGTATTCAGTGAATCCCGTCCACTACCGTCACCTTTGGAAATACCCGAGACAAGCACCGCGTCATGGGAAGGGATTCTCGAAGGTTGCGCATTGATGTTTGTGGCTTATACGGGATACGGTCGAATCGCGACGATGGGGGAGGAAGTCCGAAATCCGAGCAAGAACATACCAACTGCGATCCTACTAACCCTGGGTGTCGCGATGCTTGTTTACCTAATGGTAGCATGGATTTCGATTGGAACGGTCGGTGCGCAGACGTTGGGAGATAACTCGATTACGAAAGGAGCTCCCTTGGAGATGGTCGCCTCCCACTTTACTACTCCTTGGGTTAAGGATGTCGTCGCTTTCGGTGCAATGACATCAATGCTAGGGGTCTTGATCAATCTCTCCTTAGGACTCTCTCGCGTGGTACTTGCGATGGGACGCAGGGGCGATCTACCTTCAGCATTGAGCCGGATAGACGAAGCTAGAAACTCTCCCAAGAATGCGGTTATCGCTATTGGGATTTTGATTGCATTGTTGATTCTTATCGGCAATATAAAACTTACGTGGTCCTTGAGTGCATTCACAGTGTTGATCTACTACGCAATCACGAACTTAGCTGCCCTCCGCATGTCGGAGCATGAGCGGCGTTATCCCCGCATTCTCGCCTTGCTAGGATTACTCGCCTGTCTCTTTTTAGTTTACTGGGTGGATCCCTCCATTTGGATCGTCGGCCTAGGGCTCATCGGAGTTGGGCTCTTATGGTGGAGGTTTGGCAAGCACTACCTATCCGGTACCTAGCGCTCAAAGGGTGAGCTTTCTGTGCTGTGTTATTACTGTGCTGTGGGACATCGGAGTTGATCTATCAAATCCACCTAGAGATGATCGCGAAGCACCCCTTGTATGAACGGTGATTTCGCTTGCGTGTAACCTGCTTTATCCTCCGCATATTGAACAGCAAGTGTACGTTTGAGGGTCGCGTACTGAGCCGCAAGGTTCGCATCGGATCGCAAAGCCTCACGGAAAGCCAAATGCTCTTTCCATAGTTCACCGCCGAGCAGAACACCATGCAGATGGACGCGCATCATCGAAGTGGGGTCACGCACAAAGTATCGGCGAAGTGGGATTTGCGATTCGTATTCGGGCCGATAGCGAAATCCGATCGCCTGCAATTCAGAAATTCGCTTCGCGAAGACATCCAAGCTTGCGACACCGACAAGCACATCGATCACAGGTTTCGCGCATAGACCGTGAACGGACGTACTCCCGATATGTTCGATGGAGATTTCTTCGGAGGCTATCGCGATTGCTATGGCAGAAGCGATTTGTTCGTATTCCGATCGCCAAGCGTCCGAATACTCGGTCAAGATTACAGAGGGAATTCGGTTCATCAGGTGAAATCTAAACTTCTCGGGGTTCCAGTGTTTGATGCAAATTGATCGAATGTCTGTGATCAACAAGAGCGAATCTGGATCTGGCTTGTAGTTCCACAGCAACACAGCGATTCAAGATAACTTATACCCGGATACACATGATTTGGAGAACCCGGGAGAGCGTACAATCACCCCGGATTTTGGTATTGATTTAGGAGGTAGACTTGGTGAGACACGGTTCCCTTTCTAAATCCTTACCGAGAGTTCACTATGCCAGGACTTCGTCGTTAAGAGACTGCCCAACGGTGGGCGAGTCGCCTCGCTCAATTCGAAAACTCCAACTTGTCCGTTGCTCAGTTCTGCCAGTCGATCTATTGCTCGGTCGGATCGTTCTACCTCTGGAAACGCAAGCTTGCGAAAACGACTCCAGCTCCCTCCGCTTTCCTTCGTGTACAAACCTCGATCCCAGCTCCATTAGGTATCGAAATCAAACTCCCCTCAGGGATCACGATCTGCATACCGCTAACGGCTGCCAACTCGCTTGCTGAAATACTCGAACAAGTCTCTTAAGCGATGCTCGCAATCAACCCCGCGGTCCCAATCTATCTTCATGCTGAACCCATCGACATGCGCAAGAGTTTCGATGGGCTCTTTGGGATCGTGCTCCAAATATCGTTGAATCAATTCTTCAAGGTGTTGAGTATTCTGAGCTCAGCATGCGTGATTTTCGAAAAGGCATCCCTGTCTTGTGGGAGCAGCATTTGCTAACTCGCGATCCCTTTGATTTTATTGTGTTGGTCACCTTGTGGTGGCCAGGGTGATGGAGGGGGCGTCCTAGACTCGCAACCTTGCTATGTTTTGGGGATAGATTGGGAAGGCAAATGGACATTGAGAGCCCTATCAGACCAGTCGGTATATCGCATGGTTCGCAGGGGGCAAACGCTATGCCCCAGTGGTTCCCCTTGTCGATCTAGCGATCGGAGCAGAGTTGTTAACCGGCCGCAAGTTAGTTTTTGGCACGCTTGTTGGTGCCCCTTGGATTCCGGGCCAATTGCCCTGGAGTACCAGAACTCGAATCAATCAACCTAATAGCGCCGAGTTCTCGGACGCATTTTCCCAGAATGACCTGCAACGCCGGCCTGCGGCCACGCAGTGGTAACCCGAAGTGTAAACGAGGCAGCAGTGGAGTGACGGCTGATTGCTGATGAGCGATGGAGCGTGTGCTGAAGAGTCCTCCCTGACGGTTCGGGTTACCATTGGTTGCGGTGGCCTGCGGCCACGCAGTGGTAACCCGAAGTGTAAACGAGGCAGCAGCGGAGTGATGGCTGATTTCATCAGTCGCAGTTGCCGAGGGCATAACGGTTTATTGAGCGTGGGGATTACGCAGAGCGCGCGGGTAGATGATTGGCCGTGTACTGCAATACCTCCCT
>CAIJIZ010000078.1 GCA_903820735.1 uncultured Pirellula sp. | reverse complement strand
GCTGTAAGCAAAAGGGTAGTGCTGTGGTTCTTCGATCACATAGTCGCCATTGCCCCGGTTGGACTCGACTTCGGTGATCGCATGACAGACCGTGCAGGTAATACCCGCTTGGCTTGTCGGGTCGTTTACATCGTCGTAGTGAGGGTTGTCGAAGGCGCCACTGAAGAATGGAACGGGGTCGTGGCAACCGGCGCAGAACCGCGCGGCGTGGACATTCCCGTCGCGTTCAAGCGATACTTTTCGCGTTTCACGCACGGCAGCTAGGTATGCAGGATTGTTGAATGAACTGAAGTGGTGCGCGCTGTGAAACCAATCGTCGTAGACCCCTTCATGGCACTTTTTGCAGTACTCGTCATTCATCAGTGCTTTGCGTGAAATAAAGTTTCCATCGCGAGTGCTGGCGAGGGAGTTTTCGAAGTACTTCTGTCCATCGGTCGGGGCTTGTTTGGTCCATTTTCTAGGGTCTTGAGTCTGGGCGATGAGCATCGCGCCGACTGCGAGTGCTGTAGCGATGCCGACTCGTTTGGCGATCGTCCAACGGATTGGTTGTCCGACCAATCGATGGAGCCAATACAACCACATCGCGATGAAAGGTGTCAGGACGTGCGCCCAGTACATCACGCGTTTGCCAGTTGCTCCCCGCGTAAATTCGAATGAGCCGAGCTTGATCAGCAACACACCGGAGACGAGAACGATGATGCCGGAGATCAGCAGTGCATAACCGATTTTCACCGCTCTTCGATTGCGTCGCTTGTAAGATGCGGCCCAATGGTAGATTCCAAATGCCACAAAAGGCACAATCAAGATCACACCGAGCACGAGGTGGATCAAAAACATGTAATGGTAGAAAAGATCTTGAAAGGTTCTTTTAAAATACCATTCGGAGAAAGTGACACCCGAAAGGTACAGGCCGTTTGCCAAAAGCAGCGAAAACAATGCCAATACGGCAAACAGCAGCTTGCGCGTTCGAGGTGTGACCGTCAGTCGCGGTTTTGCCTTCGCTTCATTCATCAAATGTGCGTATTTGTCAGGTATGTCGGCCATGTTAATCGACCTTGGAAAACGAAATTAAAGCGGGGTTGATGATCCCGTCGGCGAATGCGAATTACGCACGGCAGCGTCGCACTAGCAGATAAGCTAAGGCAGCTACAACTCGCGGATGATTCGTTGGTGATGGACTGGTTTAAGTTGACCGGTCCGAGTTTTGCCGACGGAAGAAGAGTACAAGTCTTCGGTTGCGTCAAGCTCGTGGCTCGCCGCAATCGCTGGCTATACCCGTTTCGGCGGAGGTTCGACGACTTCGATAAATCCTCGCTGAGCATGCTGAGATTCGCATGGTACTTCGGCGGAGAAGTCGGATTCTGAAGAGTATGTTTTTTCGCTGTGGTATGCCATGGTGAACGCTGTACTGCGAACTTGGAATTCCAAGGCGGGGGCCGTTTTCATTTTTGAGTCGGAGTTGCACTCTGGCCCACTGCAAGCCGGTGCGGGCGGCCTGGTGGTAAACCAGAACCTACCACCTTCGTAGCGCAGGTAAAACTTCAATGAGAGTTCCCCGGGAGGGGTTTGTGTCGCTTCGGCGCTTCGGAAAGCACCTGATGAGGATTGCCCTGCCGAGCAACCGGCTTTGGCTAACGGTGTGGCGAGAGAGAACACTGCCAGTAGCATTGCTGCTAGCACGACCCAACGAACAATCGATCGAAGGAGAATCCGAGTGGCTCGGATTGCACCTTCGACGAAGTTGTCATTTCGGTTTGTTGCTCTCGCTAACACCATTGGGAGACTGATCGCGGTGGATTGCTTGAAGAGACCGCAGTATGAGTTTCTCGAATACGACTAGTGGTTATCTACTCTCCTTATTCTACCGCAAGAAATAGGGTTTGGTTCACTTTTACGGTTCGATTCAAGCTGGAAAGATCGAAGAAGGAGTTTACGGGCGAACGGATTACGGGCGAACTCGGAGAAGTTTCATCAGGCGTCCAGAGACGTTCCAATCTTGGACGTAGAGGTTTCCGTCTTTATCCCAGAAGGATCCGTGTGTCCCGCTGAAAGCACCTTCGACCCATTGATCTTGGGGGATATTGTAGTTTCCACCTTTTGCTGGATCTGGGTTGTGGCCGAGAACGGCGATGATGGTGTTGCTTTTATCGAGGATGACGAGTCGGCCATTGAGGTCGGGTACGGAGACGAAATCACCTTGGATTGCGACGGAGGTGGGCATTCCTAGGCCGGTGACGACTTCTTCGATGAATTCACCTTCGAGGCTGTAGTGGACCAATCGTCCTTTGGGTTGGTGGTTTCGGTCGCAGATGAGGAGTCGGTTTGGTTCGTAGCGGGTATCGAGGGTCATGCCGTGGGCGGTATTGAATTCTTTCAAGCCGTTGCCTTGGGTGCCGAAGTGGCTCAGGTACTTGCCGTTTTTGTCGTAGCGGAAGACGTGGTTGGAAGCGTATCCGTTCGATAGGTAGATATCGCCGTTTTTAGCAACGGTGATCGCTGTTGGATTGAATTGTTTGAGGTTTAGTCCCGATTCTTCAGGGTATTTCAGTCGCAGCACGACTTCGCCGCTGGCGGCATTGAATTTGATTCCTTCAGCGTTTGCGTTGCGAGCGCCGTAGATGAATTCGCCAGCTTCTTCTTGTCGGATTTCCATGTCATGGAGTCGGGTGTAGTCCCCGCCAAGATAGCTTTGGACGACTTTGCCTTCGGGCGAGAATACGTAGACGCCTTGATCGGCGCTGGTGTAGATGTTGCCGGCTTTATCGATTACGACGGATCCGTGGGTTGGGCCGATTGCGGACTTTCCGTCGGGTCGCAGTCCCCATCCTGGAACGGAGTCGAAGGTCATAGCCCCGGAGCCCATGCGAACGGGTTTGACGGCAGATGGGGCATTCGTTGCATCTTGGGCTAGGGCGTTACTTTGTGGGTTCAATCCGCTGGAAAACGCAGGGAGTAGGAACGCGAGACTGAGAGCAAACGATTTCATAGTGTGAAATTTCATCGAATCTAAGCTTTCGTATTCAAAAAGAGGATGCGTCGATTGGGTTCGCCACGAGCGGTCGCCGCGCGTCGGATGCGAGCCAAATTCATTGGGCCACTTGAGTTGGGCCGAATCGTTACAGCTTGATTGTACTCGAAGCGGTTAAGATTGTGTTTTAGGGGGAGCCGATTACACTTACAGGCGACCGAGGGCCTGGGGTAGGCCGAGATTTTTTCCCTGGAAGGTAAAGCGAATCTGTGTTGAATGAACGAGGGGTATCTGTAGAGATTTTGAAGGCTAAAGCTCAGGAGATTGGGCTCGATGGGATTCCCGAGGAGGCTTGGGGGAACCTCGCAAAATACTGCGAGTTGGCTTGGGACTGGAATGACAAGATCAATCTCACGCGGCACACAACACCGGAGCTTTTTGTACAGCGCGATCTGTTGGATAGCTTTCAGCTTGCGAAGTTGCTCGGTCGCAACGAAGAGGTCCTCGACATAGGTACTGGGGGTGGAGTGCCTGGGATTTTGGTCGCGATTCTGCGGCCTGATCTTCAGGTCTCTTTGTGTGATTCGGTAGCGAAGAAGGCCAAGGTTGCCGAGGATATAGTCAAGCAGTTAAAGCTTGATATCCGGGTGTATCCGTTGAGTGTGAGTCGAGTTTTGGAAGACGACCGTTTTGATACACTAGTTGCCCGTGGGGTAGGACCGTTGGTTCGGCTTTGCGGTTGGCTGAGGGAAGAGTGGCACAAGATCGGAAGGTTGCTTGCGATCAAAGGTCCGAAGTGGGTTGAGGAGCGGGGAGAAGCTCGCCATCGAGGAATGCTTCAAGGAGTCGATTTGCGTCGGCTCGTCTCGTATCGGATGCCAGGTACGGAATCGGAGAGTACGATTCTGCAGCTTGCACGCCCATCGAGTCCGATGGTTCGCACCCTTGGACCGAACGAAGGCAAGGATTGATGTAGTGATCCTGGGTTGAGAATGTAAGAGGCCCTGCCGGAGCAAATTCGGTTGGATTGTAACGATGTCTGAACATCAGAAGCATGAAGACAAAGACGCGACGCAGTCGGAGGGGAGCTTCGGGCCGAATACCCCTTCCGATCGCGTTCCGTCGCTTTCCGAGGTTGAACAACCGACTTACTTCGGACGCTACCGAGTAGAGAAGCTTCTTGCGGTCGGCGGTTTTGGGGCCGTCTACAGTGCTTGGGATGACGAGTTGAACCGCACGGTTGCAATCAAGTTAGTTCGTTCAGAGCGCATTTCTGATTCGTCGCAGAAATCGTTTTTGGACGAAGCCCGAGTGGTGGCTGGGTTGAATCATCCGAACATTGTCCCCGCTTTTGACTTAGGTCGAACCGAGCAAGGAGATTATTTCTTCGTTTCGCGGTTCGTCGACGGTGCGGATTTAAACAAGCGAATGCAGCAGCATGCTATCAGCCAGCGGCATGCGGTTGAAATCGTTGCAGAAATTGCCGACGCGCTCAATC
>CAIJIZ010000077.1 GCA_903820735.1 uncultured Pirellula sp. | reverse complement strand
TGGAGGAGAAGGGGAGTTAGGAATTAGCAGGGGTGCGATCACCAATAGGAGTCGAGGGGGTCTTTACTGCGCAGCAGCGCGAGTTAAGCGATCCATTAACGCTGTGCCCAAACCTTGTTTCGGGACGCTTTGGCAGTAAATCTTGTCGATGTGGCGGTTGTCGCATTCGCGAAAAAATGAATAAAGATTTGCTGCGTATTCTTCAATCGATCCGCATACGCGGCTCATTTCGCTGGCATGCATTAAATGGTTGGTTGGTTCAAGTCCGATCCAAGCGACCCGCTCCTGCACAGATGCTGGCAACGGAAATGGTGAATCGATCTCGTCATGGGAATACAAAATTACCTTGGCACGCGGCTGGTAGTGGCGGTGTCGGGTACCGGGCGAGCGTTTCAAAAGTCCGTCGTCCGACGACTCAACGTTCATCGAAGCCGGGGTGGCTGTTGGTCCAATTTTCGATGACATCGTCGCATTGATCGCTTCTTGTGTGATCGAGCCATGGCGAAGCACCACCGGATATTCGCCAGTAACATCCACTACGGTACTTTCGATTCCCAAGCGAGTTGGCTCGCCACAAACAACCGCATCGATGCGGCTATCGAGGTCATCGATGACGGCTTGCCAAGTCGTCGCAGATGGTCGACCGGAACGATTGGCGCTTGGGGCGACCAATGGAGAGTCGGCGAGTCGAATGAGTTCAAGGGCGACTTGATGTTCCGGCATCCGTATCGCCACTGTGTTCAGCCCTGCCGTTAGGACAGTCGGAACTTCGGGACGTTTGTTCATCACGAGTGTGAGTGGGCCGGGCCAATAAGCTGCTATAAGAATTTTCGCAACTTCGGAAACGTGCTCGACGAGCAAATCCAGTTGAGAGGCCGAAGCGATGTGAACGATTAGAGGATTATCGGAAGGTCTTCCTTTGGCTTGGAAAATCTTCGCGATCGCATCGGGCTTAAACGCGCAAGCGCCAAGTCCGTAGACTGTCTCGGTAGGGAATGCGACAACCCCACCGAGCTTTAAAAGCTCGGCACCGCGATCAAGTTCGCTTGTGGTGAGTCGTTGTGTAGAACACATATCCGTATTGAGTGCCCTTCGCGGGGCACTGCGTTTAGGTTCTTTCGGTGGACCGTATCTCTAGCGGATACAAGCCTTATTTCCGCCTGGATGATCGATTCGGTGGGCGATTGGTTCGACTGAAATCTCCCTTGCTCGATTCGTCGCGGCCTGAGTCACCCCGTCCAGCATCGCCGCGGCCCGATTCACTGCGGCCCGATTCGCTGCGGGCGAAACCACCTGGTTTTCGTGGTTTGAAGCTTCGTTCGGGGCCAGAGTCGCGGAAGTTCGGGTGGTCTTTGAGTTTGGAGATTCTCAATTGTCGACCGAGGACCCAAGCGCGACCGAGGGTTTTGAAAAGTTCCCGTGGCATGCCTGCGGGCAAGTCGACGGTGCTGAATTCGTTTTCGATTCGGATTTGTCCAATGTTGCTTGGATCCAATCCGATTTCGTTGGCGATTGCTCCGACGATATTGCCTGGTTTCACGCCGTGAGCGCGGCCTACTTCAACGCGGAATGTCTCGAGGCTTTCCCCTCGTTCGCCACCGGAGAAGCCACCTCGGTCGGAGCGTTCGCCACGGTCGGAGAAGCTTGATCGACGCGAGCGATCATCACGCGAGCGATCGTCGCGGAATCGGTCATCACGGCCGTTGCGTCCATTGAGGAGTCGCTCGGGTAGTTCGTGAACATAGAAGTTGCGATCGCCTTGAGCGAGTACTGCAAGGCCGGTTGCGATCTTGAGTGGATCTAGTCCCTGTTCTTGAACACACTGCGCGATGAGCTTCTCGAACAAGGAGAACAGTTCTGGGTTCTCCGTTCCCTTCGAAGCGGCTTGGTTCATCCGATCTTTGAATTTCTCAACGCGTGCGGCATTGATGTCTTTGGCGTTAGGGATCGCCATCGGTTCGATAGAATCACCCGCGGCGCGATCGATTTCGCGTAAGAAGCCTCGTTGTTTAGGTGCGACGAACACGATTGCTTGCCCGCGGCGACCTGCACGTCCTGTGCGTCCGATTCGGTGCACATAAGCTTCCGCGTCCGGTGGTAGGTCAAAGTTGATCACGTGGGTGATGCGTTGTACGTCGAGTCCGCGCGCGGCCACGTCGGTAGCGACGAGGATATTGAAGACCCCTTCTTTGAGTTGTTCGATTGTCCTCTCGCGTTGAGCTTGGGCGATATCGCCGTTGAGGGCAACAGCTTGATAACCATGTTCTCGCAGATAGTCTGCGACTTCGACGGTACCAATTTTGGTTTTGACGAAGATGATCATGCCGTCGAATTCTTCGGCTTCGATCACTCGTGTGAGCGCTTCGAGTTTGAGTTTTGGATCTACGACGAGGAATCGTTGTTCGATGTTGTCACCGGTGCGTTGTTTAGAAGCGATGGTGACGACCTTGGGATTCTTCAAATGCTTGTTAGCAATATGGCGAATCGGTTCGGGCATGGTGGCGGAGAACAAAGCGATTTGTCGGTTTTCGGGGCTTTGATCAAGGATCCATTGGACGTCGTCGACGAATCCCATGCGTAGCATTTCGTCGGCTTCGTCGAGTACGAGGGCTGAGAGCGTGTCGATTCGAAGTCTTGATTCACGCATGTGGTCCATAACGCGACCCGGGGTGCCGACTACCACGTGAGCACCTCGGCGCAACGCATGAATCTGATCTGTGTAGCCGCTTCCACCGTAGATGGGAGCAACACGCAATCCTCGGAGATGCTGTCCGTACTTCAAGAACGATTCGGAAACTTGGATGGCCAGTTCCCGAGTGGGAGCGAGCACCAAGACTTGAGTCTCTGGGATTTCGACATTGATGCGGCTGAGCAAGGGGAGCGCGAAAGCTGCGGTTTTACCGGTACCGGTTTGTGCTTGTCCAAGCACATCTCGGCCTTCGAGCAGCGCCGGGATCGTGGCTGCTTGGATGTCGGTTGGGTTTAGGTATCCGGCGGTTGTCAGAGCGCGGACGATATCTTCTTGAAGCCCGAGGAGGGCGAAGTTATTTTCCGGTGTAGCCGGTTGGCTTTCGATTGCGGGTGCTTCGCTATGATCGACTGCGACTTCGGGAGCGGCTTTAACAGAAGGTTTGGCCTTGGATTCAATTGTGGGTTCGGCTTTGTGCGCGACTTTGTGGTCGGCTTTGTGCTCGACTGTCGGTTCTACTTTAGATTCCACTGCGGGTTCGATTACGGATTCCACTGCTGATTCCACTGTGGTTTCCACTGCTGATTCCAGTGTGGATTCGATTACGGATTCGATCACGGATTCGGTTGCTGGCATAGGATTGAGTTTTGGTTGTGCGGTGGTTGAAGGCATTGCTTGAGCTTTTGCCGGAATGTGTGTAACAGGACTTTGTGGCGATGGTATTTGTGGCGATGGTATTTGTGGCGATGGTATTTGGGACGCTGTGGAAGCGGCTTGTGTATGTTCGATCGCATCGGCTTGGTTGCCGATTTGAGTGTTGCTCTCAGAGGTGTTTTCTAGGGAGCGTTCCGAAGAGTTTTCAGGGGGCTTAGCAGCAGCATGGACAGTGGTTGTCGCGGTTGGTGTCGCAGTTGGTGTCACTGCGGTACTCGCTACGGTCTTGGCTGCGGTACTGTCGGTTATATTCCCGGTATTCACTGCGGCATCCAAAGTCTCGATCGAGGCGGATTTCGTGTGTTTGGCTAGAGCGGGTGTTAAATCAGCAGCGGGACTGGCTGGGAGCTTGCCCGAAGGGCTGGCTGGGAGTTTGCCCGAAGGGCTGGCCGGGGGCTTGGTTGCTGGTTTGCCCGCGGCGTGCGGTTGAGCGTTTGGGTGTTTCTTTTTGGATTTGTCCTTGGGCTTATTCTCGTTCGAGGGCTTATTGTCGCCGGAAGGATGCGCGTGTTTTTTCTTTGGGTGTTTGCCCGGTTCGCCCGAATGTTTGCCCGGTTCGATGGTCGCGTTTTGCGCGTTGCGTGGAGGCTTGTTCGCGTTCGGCAATTTTCCGGGTAGGGATTCGAGGATTTCGTTTGCTAGAGCGAGGTCGTCAGCGATTGGATCGACTGGTTTCATTGAGATCTCCGTAAAGGATCGAGGGATGCGCGGTTCGCAGTAATTGGATATCCGTTCCTTGGTCGTTACGCTTCCATCCAGAAATGCTCCGAGGGTACGGGGCTAGGCGATGCGAAGCCGAAGAGACCACTGGCCACGAAAAATGGCGATACGGGACTCTCGAAGACAGCCATCACTTTCCGGTGTTGAACCGACTCCCATTCGCCACAATGCCAATTGCAAACTAGTTGCGCGAGCACTATGAAGCGGGGGGGAGTGGAACGAAGGAAAGTGAGGCTCGCGGGTGTTTCGGCGGGATATTTATCCTCGCGGGCAGGATCGGTCGGGGCCGATTGCCGGTGATCGGGAGCATCGAAACGATGCGACAGAGAACTCCATCCGGGAGGCTCTGAACGATCACGGGAACACCTTGGTGAACCGTTAGCTTTCCAAGCGTTTTCACAAGTTGGGGCAATGGTAGATGTGGCTGGCGACTTCGGCTAGGGGAAAACCCTGGAAACCAACGAATTTGCAAGACGAATGGTCAGATTTTGACAGGCTGATATAACAGAGATATCCGGTGCAATAGACTGATTTCAACTTACACCTTTTTCCCCTTAGGACCCCAACAATGTCGGAATTTCGTACCGAAGTCGATTCGATGGGAGAAGTGCTTGTTCCCGCCCATGCTTACTACAGCGCTCAAACGCAGCGGGCTGTGGAAAATTTCCCAATTTCTGGATGGCCACTTCCGGTTCCTTTGATTCGAGCGATGGGGCGTGTGAAACTGGCTTGTGCTACAGCGAACAATGCGCTTGGGAAACTGACGGGTACGGGAAAGAATCCGCTGACAGTCGAGCAAGTGCGCGCGATGTGTGAAGCTTGCCAAGACGTCATTGACGGCAAAATGGATAATCAGTTTCCGGTCGACGTGTTCCAAACGGGTTCTGGAACATCGAGCAACATGAACATCAATGAAGTGATCTCGAACCGAGCGATTGAGATTCTCGGGGGCGATCGCTTGTCGAAGGTCAAGCCGATTCACCCGAACGACCATGTGAACATGGGGCAGAGCACCAACGACACATTTCCGACGGCGATTCACGTTGCGACTGCTTGTGAAATTCATCATCGGTTGATTCCCCAGTTGCAGCGTTTGCATGCGTCTTTTGCGGAGAAAGCGAAGGCTTGGGATAAGATCATCAAGATTGGCCGAACCCATTTGATGGATGCGACACCGCTGCGACTCGGGCAAGAGTTTGGGGCTTTTGCGAGGCAGATTGAGTTGTCGATTGAGCGAGCGAAGGTCGCTGCGAAAGCTGTCTACGAGTTACCTGTTGGTGGAACGGCCGTAGGTAGTGGAATCAACACTCACCCAGAGTTTGGGCGACGGGTCAGCGAAGCGCTAGCCGAGCAGACGAAGATTCCTTTTGTGGAGGCAGCAGATCATTTCGAAGCGAATGCGCAGCGGGATGGTTTGGTAGAGTCCCATGGTCAGATTAAGACCATAGCGATGAGTCTGTTCAACATCGCAAACAACATTCGATGGCTTGGATCTGGCCCCCGATGCGGCTTCTTTGAAGTAATCTTGCCGGATCGTCAGCCTGGTTCGTCGATTATGCCTGGAAAAGTCAATCCGGTTATGTGCGAGAGCATGATGCAATTGACAGCACGAGTCATTGGGAATGATTCCACGATGACCCTCTGTGGAGCATCTGGGGGCAATTTCCAGCTCAACATCATGATGCCTGTGATGGGCCATGCGATGTTGGAGAGCATCCACTTGCTCTCGAACGGAGTCAGTGCATTCATCGAGTTTTGCATGGATGGATTGGAAGCTAATCCGCAGGCATGTGAGGCGAGTGTGGAGCAAAGTCTATCGATGGTTACGAGCCTCAATCCGTACATTGGGTACGAAAAGGCCGCGAAGCTTACCAAGGAAGCTTTTGCATCTGGAAAGACCATTCGCGAGCTTTGTATTGAGCAGAATATCCTCGATCCACAGGAGCTTACCAAGGCTTTGGATCCGTTCTCGATGACCGAGCCACAAGGCTAGAAAAAAGCGTCGCATAGCCATGCACGCGATTGGTGCTAATGGATGGTGGGCATTTCAATCCCTTGTTAGCGTCTCTGCCCCGGTTAGAGTTTAAGACGCCGGTTTGAGTTTAAGCTCGGTTTGAGTTTAAGCTCGGTTTGAGTTTAAGCTCGGTTTGAGTTTAAGCTCAATGCGGGGGGGGAATTCAGGCAACTGCCGTTTCTCCCCGGGCGTGGCTCGTAGTAAAATGAGGGGATGAGTCATCGATCCGCAGTGCATTTTGAGAAGCGAATTCGGAGAAAGCAGTGGGCTTTTTCTTGGTGGTGCTCTGTCGTCATTCATGCTGTAGGTTTGGCAGCGTTGGTGATGTATCTACTACAACGGCCAGTTGTAGAGTTCAAGTCTGAGCCTATCACGATAGATGGTGGGATAGCTAACCGCGTTGACGAAGCGAATGCGGAATTGCGGTCTGAGAAGGAAGGGACAACAGAGAAAGATCGCTGGCTTGGGGAGATCAAGGATCAGATCGCCAAAGCCGAGGCGAGAGGTGATCGTGAGAATCTTGAGAGATTGCAGCGACTCACGCAGGAGCTGAACCGTTCGAGTACAACCAAGTCGGTCGAAGAGATGTCCGAGTACTTTGGCGGGTTGTTTGGCAAGCGGGTTAGTGCACCGGTGGAAGGTGCTGCCGAGCAAGAGTTCGACGTTTCGACAGCGCAAATCCATGAGGTCAACAAGCAGGAGGATGGTGCTGGTGGGTACGCTTATTTGTTGGTGATGGTCGATGCCAAGGGGGTAACCCGCGAGGTCCCCATCGACGCGCAGACGGGGGAGCAGTTGTACAAGACGATGAAGATGATCAAGTCCAACCCGTTGCTTGAACGGGTTTATAGGAACATTCTAATGGGGATCCTCGACCAAGTACTTGGTCAGAGCGAATCACCTTGAGTTTGGTACTTGTGGTGCGGGTTTTTGGTGTGGTGCGGGTCTTTGGTGTGGTGCGGGTCTCCTGGCCCGCAGACCGCGCAAGTTTCCAAGCACGATTCCTATGATAAGCAACTCCTCGCTAAGCTCGCTATCGCGGCCCTTGAGGACCGCGCCCACGACTGCGCCCACAACCACGGCCACGATCTAGCCCCCCCGTTTAAGCCCCCTCGTTTAAGCCGCTTCTTTTGAGCCCTTCGCTAGTTGATTTTATCCTAGCGATGTGGGGCTTTAATTTTCACTACCAAGACAGGGACTTGGGCGTGTCGCACAATCTGTTCGGCAACGGACCCGAGCATCAGCCTTGTAAAACCGCTGCGGCCGTGAGAGGGTAGTACGATCAAGTCCGCTTCGATTGCCGTAGCGCGTTCAGCGGTGATGGCTGCAGGGTCACCGATCAAGATTTCTTTTGAAACGCCAGCGTACTTTGATTCTGCGAATTCTTCATCCAAAGCTTTGTGAGCAGCGTCCAAGCGAACGCGATCATCGATTGCTTCGACGGGGAATCCTTCGGGGGCGAGGGGCACGAACGTAGGGAGCACGTGCAAAACGTGGACTTGGGAAGGTGTGTCGGCGATTTCAAGAGCACGATCGACCGCCGTCATGCAATGGTCAGAGAAATCATAGGGAACCAAAATGCTTTTGTTGATAGACCAAGCCAAGATCGCACCTCCGCCTGAGTTTGCGTACTGTTTAACTGCATAGCGTTAACTGCATAACGGAAGCAACGCTTCCGACTTGTCGATCGCTTCGAGCGAACGAACGCTTTCATGTAAGTATACGCCAGCGAATGCATGAAGGTAATCATTTCAGATGAGGAACGAGTCCTTTGGCGACAAATCACCACAACACGAGTAAAATCGTTATACTAAGCGCACAACAGTAAACGATTTAGACTGGGTAACTATCGAATAGCTCGCCGAGTCTAACGTTCGACTTTGGCAATGAAATTAGGTCGCGAACAACGGCAGTGATAAACGGCATTAAAATATGGCTTGGAAGTTAACAGATACAGGCGGGACGTATTCGGCGGATGGATTTACGCTCAGTGTTCAGGGAACCGGGCGTACTCGCATTCGATTGCAGAGCGATGTGGAAACGAAATCAGCGGCGCGTTCACCTAGCGCATCGTCATCCAAGGATGGAGCGTCTTTAGGGACGTCTCATGGACATCATTCCCTTTGTGACTGGGAGGTTATTCCCCGCGATTCGAGCCTCGTGGACGAAGTTGCGTATCCGTTACCGAGCGAGCGTTATGTACGGCAACAGGATCTCATCACTGTTTTTCCCCAGAAGTACCCTTGGTTATTCTCCTATCAAATCGATGTTCGCGTCCTATCGGCTTGCAAGGATCGCTTTGTCGCCGAGTTGTGGCTAAGTATTCAGACATCGATGCTTGAATCGAACCCTGAGCTATGGATTGCGAACGGTGCCGCTGGTGTGACTTCTCAAGCTGATGGGTCTGTTAAAGCGGGAGTCGAGCCGAATTCTGTGGGTGTTTGGAAATGCCATCCCGAATATATATGTTCAGCCGATAAGCGATCGGTATTGGTCGTTCATCCGCTCGATCGAGCGGACAGTCGTACCGCTGCAAGTCCATTAGGAGATTTCGAACATTTGGAGCTCTTCGGACGCTTCATGGAGAAGGGTGTGATACGCCGGGGCCGCGTGTTATTGATCGGTTCTCGAACAACCCTTTCCGAGACGATAATGCGGGAATTGATTGAGTCATTCTCTGAAAGTTCCCTTCCGCTGACCGCTTAAATTTTTTTGACATCTTGAACGCAGGAGTGATCCAGTTGGCTAAAGCATCAAAGACGCAGAACGTGAAGAAGCAGAGTGCGAAGAGCACCGAAGAGGATCAGATTCATTGGTATGACCATCCTGAATGGTACGAAGCTGGATTTTTGAAAGAGACTCCGAACGAAGCGAAGTTTCTTGAAGATGCGTTTCGCAAGTTTGTACCATTTCCAGTGGAGCGAGTGGTCGAGGCGGGATGTGGTTCGGGAAGATTGGTTCGTGAGATGGCTCGTCGCGGCTACGCTGTAACGGGAATCGATTTGAATGAACAATCCTTGAAATACTGCAAGCGCAAGCTCGATGAGCTCGGTTGCCGGGCGGTGCTCTCCAAGCAGGATATGACCGATTTCCAGTTTGACCAACCTTTCGATGCCGCGTTCAACGCCATCAACACGTTTCGCCATTTGGAGACGGAAGCTGCCGCTTTGAAACACTTGAAGTGCGTCGCAAATCATCTTCGAACCGGTGGGATATTTATCCTTTCCTTGCACTTGGTTCCGCATGACGGAGATCTTTGGGGAACGGAACGCTGGTCGGTAAAAACACCCGAATACGCCATTCGATATGCTTTGAAAGTAACCGACATTGACGAAGCGAATCGGTTGGAGACGTTGAAGATCACCATGAAGGTGGCGCAGGGGAATAAAGAGCACGTTTTGGCAGACCACATTCGGCTGCGGCTTTACGATGTCGAGCAGATCAAGTCGCTGTTGGCGAAGGTCAAGGCATTCGATCTCGTTGCTGTCTACGATTTCTGGTACGACATTAAAGAGCGCGTCCGATTGACAAAGAACTCTTGCGACACCGTACTGATACTTCAAAAGAAGTAGTCGCAGAAGCGATAAAAAGCGATCAGAATCGACGGTTAAAAAAGACATTGTGCCGGCCAAGCAGAAGTGCTTGAGCCGGCATTTCTTTTTAGCCACCACCCCATCGGTGGCTGGATACTGTTGCGATAAGCTCGTTATGCGAAGTATGTATTGAGTTCTCGTCGGTAGTCGGTTTCGTATTTAGGAAACAGGGTTTGGAATGTTTCCGTGCTGACGGCACCGTGTTGAAAACGTCGCTTAGGGAAGACAGGCATATCGATCCCTGTGACTTGACGTATGCCGCTTTGCACGATGCGACCTTTCAAGTCGTAGAGTTTGCCGTGATCCCAGTCGGTCAGTTCGATGAATGGGATGCCTTCGGAGATTTCGATCACGCGGGGGAGCGCGAAGGGGCTAAAGCCAGTGAAGCCCAGGTGTTTGGCGGGTGCCCAAGTGCGAATGTGCCCGCGGCTTTGTCCGCCGGTGTAGACGAGCGAATGTTTGATCGCATGAACTCCCCACCCTTCTTGGTAGAGCATCAAGTTATTTAGGACGCTACGGATGGTCAATTCGGAGTTCTCTTCGATTGGGTAATCCTTGAGGTTCTCGTCACCCCCATCGCCGTCGACGAGATATTTCCATTCTGGATATCGATTGCGGATCTCTTGGCAGAGGGCCAATCCCATCGTGGCCGCTTGGATATCGAGTGGTTTGTAATCTTCGGTAATGCGTACGGCTTTACGCCAGTCGAGTTTCTCTTCTGGAACTTCAATGCATTCCCATAGCATTTGCAACCCACACTTTTGAAGAAATGCGTTGGCTTGGTCTGCATCATCGGAGTGGCCGTTGATCGCCAGCGAAAAAGCTTTCAATCGCTGTGGGGCTTCGCCTCGACGCAGCAGGAGGTGGTTCAAGACCAGCAGGACAGCCCCGCTATCGATGCCGCCTGAGAAAAGGACACCAATGGGTTCATTCGGAGGGAGTTGGTCGAGCCAGTGATTGCATTCGAGGGTGAGTTGTCCGATGTATTTTGCACCGATGTCATCGACATCCGTTCCCCACCGGTTGCGAGATGGGTTGAAGTAGCGAGTGTATTGCGGATTTGGGTCCGGGCAGCCGATGAGTTCGATCTCGACGACGTAGTGGGCTGGGACCATTCGCGTATAGGAAGGATGGAATTGGTCTTCGATTTGCATTTCAGCCAATTTTTCCCTGATCTGGTGCATTTGCTCAGCGACGATCAAGCATGGGCCATCGACCTTTTTCGCCAAGAAGTACCGCATCGGCCGGCCGATGGAGCGGGCTAGGCGAACTGTTTTACCCATCGATACGCAAATCGCGAATTGTCCATCGATCTGAGCAACCTTGGACGCATCACCACTAAGCACCGCCTGTTGAGCTTGCTCGTACGACATGTTTAACAAGATGTTACCAGCGGGATCCATCAAATTCTCGATGCGAGAAATGTACTGGTGTGTTGCGTGTTGGGGGGTGGGATTGGAAGAGGAAGCGGTCATCGTGGTAGGTGGAGGGGGAGGTGCGAAAATGGAAGGATAAAACGAATGCAACGAAGCTGACTGTTTTAGCCTACTTTCAGGTTGGATTGAAGCAGGAAAACGGGGGCTTAGGGGTTCCCTTGGCGCGATTTCGACTTATACTTCCGTAGACCTCCAAGGCAATTTAGTGCCCGTGAGGGGCTCCTGCGAGGGGGAAGCGTGAAACTGGTCAGGACTTAAGTGGAGCAGCCATAAGCGTCGGACTCTTGTGCGGGGGCCTCTCACGGGCATTTTCTTTTTCGCTGTTGCGAACGCCCTCAGTAGGCTTGGGAAATACTTAGCATTCCTTTGAGCTATTTTAGACTCCAGCGGTGTACTTTTCCGTTGGAATCCCCAGCAAGTAGGTCGGTCGCATCTGCTGAAATAGCAACGCGAAGGGGGAAGAATGCGATACCCGCCGATGATTCAGGAGGGGGTTCTACGGAGAATTTCTTCAGTTCGGTCCCATCTGGCGACCAAACTCGAACGGTTCTGTCTCGGCCGCAACTGGCCAGTTCACCACCGGGGCCAAACTTTGCATCGAGGACACCTTGGGAATGCGCATTGGGTTTCTGAATTGTCGGCCAGCCTTCCTTTGCATCCCACCAAATAAGAGTTCCATCTTCGGAGCTAGAAGCAAGGATGCGGCTATCGCTGCGCCAGTGCAAACTTCGGATTGATTTCTTGTGCGCGATAAGGCTGAAGAGTGCGCCGCCCGATTGGCTATCCCACAGGTAGACATTTCCAATGCGGTCAGCGGTGGCTAACGTGCGTCCGTCGGGGGAGTAAGCCACCGCAGTGGCCCAATCGGTATGCTTGTCGATCGTGGTGACGATAGAACCATCCTCGGTGGAATAGATTTTGATTAAACGCGATGTGCAGCCTATGGCCACAAAACGTTCATCCGGAGAAATATCAGCCGCGAGAATTGCATCTGTCTCGTCGGCAACGCTTGCAAGCCGTTTACCCGATGCAACGTCGTAGAGTACAGCCGAGCCGTTGCGAACAGGTTTCCCGCCGGCGGCTAGGAGTAAGCGTCCGGAGTGGCTAAAGGCAATGGCAAGCGGTTCACCTTCGGGAAAAGGGAGTGTCCCTAGAATGCGTCCATCGTCGGGGGCGAGTAAGTCGATCGCGCCATAGTTGGATTTTGCGATCAGCGGTGCCCGAGGACTTGCGCTCAGTGACAAGACAGGAAAGGGGCGAGCGGTTGGGGGAATCGTTGCGCTTGGGTAGTTCTGCGGTAACGGACCTACTTCATTCGAATCCAGGGAGGGATCGGCGGTGGTTGCCGAAGGAATGAATCCTAGGGTTCGCATTTTCGCGGCTGAGCTACCCGCGTTTTCTCGAAGTCCCGAATCGATCCATGATTTCACAAGTTCGATTTGTGCTTTGGTGAGTGGATCGGAATCCGGTGGCATTCTGAGATTGGCATCGTCGGTAGTCAGGACTTCGAGCAATTTGCTTTGCGCCGACTGTCCAGCGATAACGATCCTCCCTCCACCGCTTCCTTGAACCACCCCTGCATAGGACGATAGGGCTAAGCCGGCTTCTTGTTTCCCGTCACCATGACAGACTCCACATTTGGATTTCAGAATAGCTGCAATATGTTGATCGTAATTGATAGGATCTTCAAACGGCGCAGCCGTGGCAGGCAGATCGACCTGCAAGAGTAGAAGTGACGGCAGAAGTGCTAGAAGAAAGGGACGCAGAAGCGTCCATGCAGTTGACTGCCAACAGATTTGCAAAATTAGAAAGGTAGGAGGGAGCCGGTGCATGGGGGTTTGGTGAAACGGGATTAGTGATTGAAAAGGAATTCCGTCGAGTTGAGCATTCCCCAAAGAATGTCCTCGTAGATTTCGGTATTGCCCGGTTGAGCATTGATCCAACGCAAGCATTCTTCGACTTCTTCTTGGGTCGACTTTCGATTCAAGACGCGGACGAATAGTTGTTCGAGAATTTCAGTCGGTGTTTTTTGTTCATCGATCAGCTTCTTGATTAGGCCACCGGCTTGGAGTCGATCGCGGATGGTATCACCAACGACGAGGTGCATTGTTTGCGAAAGTGTTGGGTCTTTTTTGGTTTCGCAAGCGCATACAGTACCTCGCGATGAGCGTCCGAAGGTTTCGAAGAATGGATCGCCAGGATGGGGGCCTTCGGTGTCACCTGCGACACGGGGGTAGTAGGCGATGGCTCGGGTACCAGCAGGCCATTCCGGGAAGTTTCTGCTAACTCCCGTTACGGTGACAATCGAGTCTAGGAGTACGTCGGCTCGAAGTCGCCTCAACTTTGCATGGGAGAATTGCCGGGAATCCGATGCGTTCGACGCAGTGGGCTCAGGCGACAATTGGTAGGTGCGTGAGTTGCAGATATCTCGAACGACGCTTCGTAGGTCATACCGCAATTCGATGAGTCGATTTGCGAGGGCATCGAGCAGTGGTGCATTGGTCGGGGGGTTGCTGACGCGTACGTCATCGATTGGTTCAACGATTCCGCGTCCGAGGAAGTGAGCCCAAGTTCGATTTGCGATGTTTCTTGCAAACATTTCATTGCCC
>CAIJIZ010000076.1 GCA_903820735.1 uncultured Pirellula sp. | reverse complement strand
TTACGGTGTCGCTTATTACTTGTGTGATGATCGAGAAGGGAAACTAGGTCGTTCGTGGCGATGGTTACTTCCTGTTTCCTTGTTTATTCTATTTCCTATCGCGCTGGAGCTGTCGACTGGTGTGTTCGGTTTCCGCGTCCAATGGGGAGATCCGAAAGCATATCGGCTCCTCTCGATCTTCTTGCAGTCGGTCTTCGCTTGGTCTATGTCGATCGCTTTTATCGGCGCCTTTCGCAGCTTGCTAACCACCGAGAATTCAACGGTACGTTATCTCTCGGACTCTTCGTACTGGCTATACGTCGGGCACTTGCCACTCGTCGTCGTTTTCCAGACGATTGTCTCGCATTGGAATATCTCTGCGTGGCTGAAACTCTTGATTATCTCTGGAGGAACCACCGTTATCCTTTTGATCCTTTATCAATGGGTCGTGCGACCATCGTGGATCGGAACATTTCTCAATGGCCCCCGCCCCAAAGTCAAACCGACACAACAGGATCAAGCAGGAATGTCAACGAGCGGTTGATCGAGTTCCTACCTGGCGACCATGAATACCGAAAGGGCACCATATCGCTTCGCGATGTCATAGACGCGTAGCGCATCGCCCGCAGAGACTGAATCTTCGGGATCGACGATGATCGGAACATCCGGCCGCACACTGAGAATCGCTTGAACCTGACCCTTGAGTGACTCCAGCGAGTCGGACGGATTCCCGTTCCACAAGTAGACAAGGCTACTTTCCTGCATTCGAATTTTAATAACGCAATCGCTCAAATCGTCAGCCGGTGGAATTTCCGCAGGTGGCTCTCCAGCACCTCGCATCGATTGAGCTTCCGCAGAGAGAGCTCCGGGAAGGAGTTTCTCAGGGCGTTGAAACGAAGCGGTTGTAAGGAAGAAGACAAGCAAGAGAAAGACCACATCGATCATCGGGGTCATCATGTTATCGAGCGAGGTCCGGCCGCGAGGATTCGTAAAGGTGGTTTTCATTGGCTAGCTCTTTCGACTCATCAAGACTTCCATCTGTACTCTCGGTCCTTCCCGCATCTCTCTGTGCCTCTGTGCCTCTGTGCCTCTGTGCCTCTGTGCCTCTGTGCCTCTGTGCCTCTGTGCCTCTGTGTTTCAAAAAAACCCCACCCTACTGGCTTTCATCGTAAACCCCGAACACTATATTCGAATTGCCGGTCAGCGCACACGTCTTAAGAAGCTTCGCGATATTCGCATACGGCACCGATTTCGCCGTGCGAATACGGATTCGCAACGGTTTGTCGGCAGCTTGGCGTGTGGCTTCGAGCAAAGCTCCTTGGACTTGATCGATGGTAAGTTGATTACCGAAGATTTGGTACACGCCGTCGGCAGGTATTTGAATTGTAAGGGTGTTTTGATCGGAGAAATCTGCCGAACCGGCGGTAGCTACCGGTAGGTCCAGAGGCAAGAAGTTCTCTTGGGTCGATAGGTGGCTACTGACGAGAAAGAAAATGATCAGCAGGAACGTCACGTCGATCATTGGAGTGAGATTGATCGAGACCCCGCTGCTACCTCGGTAATTAGGAACTCGCATAGGGAACCTCGATAAAAATCTCAGCCGTTAGGTAACAGTATGGACAGTCGAGTTGCGGTGACGGAACCTGCAAAACAAGTCGCCACGTCACTCGGAGCAGTGCGAGGTCTGTCTTGATAATTGCTGCGGTACTTCATCCATCGTACCGAGTTCCCCGCCTGATGGCTACTTGCCTGATGACTACCTGCCTTATAACCATCAGTATGATGACTCTCAGTATGCAGCCTAGTGGTTTGACTCGGATCCAACGGGTCGTATTCGGGTTGGACGTCTTCGAAGTCAAAGGCGAGCATACCTGTTTCGGCTTGAGCGAATTGCAGTGGGAGAGAAGGATCGCGGTGATCGACCACCGGTAGGTTCACATTCCAAAATTGGCTTGGAGCAAGTTCTTTCGACTGCAATTCGGTAATGGCATTGTAGGCACGCTGAGCGCTCAGATCCCAGTCTCGAGGGCGATCGCGTCGCAAGTATTGCGAAAGAGCGATAGCACGATACCCCAATAGGGTCGCTTCGCGAGCACCTGCGACGGTGCCGCTGTAGTGAATATCAACACCAAGGTTGCCACCTTCATTAACACCCGAGAGAACCCAACGGGGAGCGATTCGCAGCCCTTTGATCGCTACTCTGACACAATCTGCGGGAGTTCCAGAAACCTTCCACATCTGCTTGCCAACTTCTTCAACACGCATCGCTTCGGCAGTCGATACTCCATGCGAACAACAACTACGAACGGAGTCGGGAGCGACCACGGCGACTCGATTCGCATCACCTACGGCCAAGCAGACGGCGCGGTAAAGTGATTGCAGACCTGCCGCATCAATCCCATCATCGTTGGTAATCAGATAATCGACTAACAAGTCCATCGTGTAAGAGTTTCTCGAGAGGATTCCAAGAGTTGGTCGTAATCGTAGTCTTCCACATCCTCGCCGAGCAACTCAACTTCGTAATACCCTTCGTATCCATTGCTTTCAATCGTCTGGATCAACGAAGCGATCGGCACGTGTCCGTGCCCAAGCAAACAGCGGTTTTGCAATCCGATCGGAGCAGACTTCGCATCGCCACATTGAACCAATCGGATCATCGGCACAATGTCGGCAATCCACTCCAAGACCGACGGGTCCTGAGCCATGTGGTAGCAATCAAACACGATCCCTACGTTGTTCTGCCCAATAGAACTGAGAATCTCTAACGTCTCAGGGATGCTAGTCAAAAACGTAAAGTCTTGGGCGCAACCAGAATGCATCGGCTCGATTGCCAACTGCACCCCAAGGGCTTTAGCGCATTCCGCCAATTCGCGAAGGGCACCGATATATAACCTTTTCGCATGAGTCTTGGTATGCCCCGAGCGCGAGCCGGCCAACACCGTCAAACAGTCCGCTTTCAACTCCGACGCCACTTCAATCGCATCCAAGGCGTCGTGCAGAGATTCGCGAAAGGTTCGCCCATCATTGCCGGTGAATCCACCTGCCCAGTGAAGCGACGAGACACTCATCCCAAGCTCATCGAGCAACTCCCGACCCTTGGATTCACCAAAATCCGATAACTTCGCGCGCCACACCCCGATCGCACTAAAGCCATGCTCGCGGTAACGGATGCAATCGTCCTCGAAACTCCAACGCAAGGTGGAGAATTCAAGCACCGATAATCGTTCGCACCAAGACTTCCGCATCCACAACTCCAACGCACAGGTAACTCAACACCCAAAACATGACTACTAAGCCGAAGTTGCAACGCTCGTCGTTCGATCTCTCAACCTATCCATGGTCAAGCCAAGCCATGGTCAAGCCAAGCCACGGTCAAACCGAGCACATGAATTCGAACTGGGAACAGCAGGTGTCCGCTCAGAACGGGGCATCAGTATGTCGAGCCTCCGCCAGCACTACAAGATGGGTTCAAAGAATTGACTCCAAACTCTTCCTTCGAGTCGCTCAAAAATTAATCCTCGCCTCAACAAAGCTGCTTAAAAAGCTAGCACACCCTTGAACTTTCCCAGACCTCACACATCGATTTCCCGTCGATCTTTTAGATCGCTTTGAAAAACCATTAAAAATTTCCGGCTCGGTTTCAACGGTCTCGTTTCCGATCCATCGACCCTAAAAGGGGGCGTTGGGAAGAATTCACGCCAAATGAGGTTGGGCTAACATCAAAGTCTCAGGCTTAACAAACCGTTTGCGAGCAGTTTTCTCGACGTCGGATTTCGATCTGGCACGACGCGTGCATTTGTTTCGGATCGTAAGGCAAACGGTTGGGTGCGACCACGCAGAAACCCATTGCCAAACGAATCGACTTGAACATCGCGGTGGAACGGGGCCGACTGGAAGAGGGAGAGGACTTTCAGCTGGCTTTGCCCACCGCGATGTTTTTTTATTTCCTTGGAGCAATGTTTCTGGCGTTCATTTCGACTCCTATCGACGAAGTCGACCCAACGAAATATTCTCATCAAAGTCGACTCGACGAAAATCCTTCGCGAACATTCTTCGTGTCAGCGGCGACTCCGCAGATGCGTTCAGTCGGTATTGCGTCCGCTTAGATTGGGCCGGATAATCCCATCTCTGAATCTCCTGGATAATTCACCAGCCTAGAGATTGGCACCACCTCGCCAATCGGTTCACGCCAGCCCTTGCCGTTGGAATTGTGATACGACTTCTGGGGAACAGAGGTGGAATCACGCACGGGTAACGGATTGTTTATGGCAGAAGAAAAAGACGGCGATCTAGGCCAACGCGCCGATTCGCGTCAAGGTTTCCTAATACCTCAACGATTCCTCTCTACACGCAACCTCTGCTTTGCGCTTTGCCTCGCCTATTACCTAGGCCAACCGCCTGTCCAAACTCCTTGGTTCGCTTGGATCAGTTGTTTGCTTTTCGCTGTTCTGGTTCACTCAACACCCCACGTTGGCAAACGGCAATGGCTTTCAGCTTGGGCCTTCTCATCGCTGATGTGGTTAGCTTTATTGCAAGGAATCCGGCTCGCGTTCTGGCCGTTGACCTTCGGCTGGATTGCCCTGAGTTTGTATCTGGCCATCTATTTTCCGATAGCACTTGCGATCGGCAGCAGTCTGCATCATCGATCCAAGTTCCGCTTACCTTGGGCTTGCGCAATCGCTTGGACAACCACCGAACTTTTGCGATCTTACATCATCACCGGTTTTGCAGCGTGCGCGCTGGTTCACTCGCAAACACCTTGGCCTGCCGTGATGCAAGTAGCAAGTGTATTTGGCGGCTATGGGGTGGGCTTCTTGATGATGCTCACGTGTGGATGGGTCGCTGAATCGATAATTGTTTCGCGCAAACGAAAGGACGAGAATACTGAAGTCGAATCGCGAAACTGGTTACAACTTGTACTGCACGGACTACCGAGAACTTGCGTGATGCTCTGGGTCCTTTTAACAGCGGCAAATTGGATCTCGCGACAAAGACTCCTCGACGAAATCGCTCCGATCAAACCATTAGGCCAGTTCGTCTTGATCCAAGCAAACATGCCGACGATGTTTGAATCGACCGAGGAATTGATGGAGGAAGGGGCGCGAGCTTACCATGAGGTCACGAAACAAGCCTTCGAAGAAACTCGCGGTAAACCGATCGATGTGATGGTCTGGCCTGAGAGTGTCTTCGCCATGGGCGCACCGACGATGTTTTGGGATCAAGGCCCAATAGCTCCTCCTGAACTGATGTTGCAACGCTCTCAGCTTGCTATTTCATACAACAATCTTCAATTAGCTCATGCCTCGAAGATGCAGCGATTCAAACGAGACTCGCAAGGTACTGTACCGAACTTGCTCGTCGGAACCGATGTCTTCGAAATCATCGATGGAAAGCTCAATCGGTACAACGCGGCGTTGTGGATTCCGAAAGACGATGATCCGTCGGATGCGCCCAATAGCAAGTTGGATTTCTATGCGAAACAACACTTGGTGATGTTTGGGGAATACATCCCAGTCCTCTCGTGGTTCCCGTCGGTGATGCAACGAATCGGTTTAGGGACCCTGAGCTCAGGTCGCACGACGAAATCATGGAAACTACCTTCTGGTCGTCGCATTACCACCAACGTCTGCTTCGAAGATGTCGTACCGCACCTGATGCAGCGGCAACTCAAAGAGCTCAAAGATCGTCGTGAAGCACCCGACGTGATGATCAACATCTCGAACGATGGTTGGTTTCGAGGTTCTAGCATCCTAAATCATCACCTCAACAGCGCAATTGTCACCGCTGTGGAAAACCGAATTCCAGTCCTCGTAGCTTCCAATACAGGAATCTCCGCTTGGATCGACGGCGACGGCCGTGTTGTCAAACAACTACCAAAGCTTGAAGGTGGCTCGATTCTCGCCGAGCCAATCCCTGATGGACGCGAAGGACTATGGAGTTACTGGGGGGACTGGCCTGCGCGATGCGTGACCCTCGTCGGCTTAATACCCGCATGCCGGTTCTTGCTCTCGCGCCGCCGACGTGCTCCCTAAAACCAAAGCCCATCACGAATTTCTTTAGGTATAATACCAAGCCGTGAATGAACCGACGGCTACCCATCGCAGGGCACCGAAATACCGTTCCACTAGCTTGAAAATCCTCCCCCATGTCGACTCTACCGAACCGTGATCTGCTCGATCCCCTCCCTACTCGCTCGAAGCTGCTCACCCCGCAGCCACGAAGATCACAACTGGCAGGATCATTGGTACTGGGTTCATTTGGACTGGGTTCATTTGGACTGAGGGCAATAGGACTGGGATT
>CAIJIZ010000075.1 GCA_903820735.1 uncultured Pirellula sp. | reverse complement strand
GTGCTAAGTGCCCCAAAATGATTTGCAAGTAGCGAGTCTTCGTCGATGGCATAGCTGACCGGTGAGCGAAAGCGTGCCGCTGCTTCCCTCATCTCGTCGGACTGATCCGTCGCAACGCAATTAACCAGAATGAATCGTACTCCTTGCGGTGAGAATTCCTGTGCGAGTTCCACAAGCGTCGGTAAGTATTTCTTGCTGATCGGACAACTTGTGCTTGTAAATGCGACGACGGTCAACGAGTCCTGTTCAGTCGAATGAAGTCGTTCTTTGGTGGCATCTAGGTTTACGAATGCTACGTCAGGCACATAGCGACCTACTCCGTGATCTCCGGGGGGGACCAGTTGGGGGGCTTGGCGAATCGAAGGTTCCTGAGGTCCTTGAGCGACTGCAGGATTTGCGTGCAGTAGAACCCCACTATAAAACATCCCAAAAACGATCGTGCACAAAATAGATTTGCCAACAGCATTTTGCTTGCTCATCGCCATCGGTTTCCTGCAGGAACATTGGATGAATAAATCTTGTTGTCGCAACTGAATATATCGCAGAAGCAGTTTACCACCTCAATCCTGTTTTACCACTTGAAATGCCCAAGCAGTGATTGAGGTCGGGCGGAGCAGAGCGCAATTAGTCGGAGCAATTGGGAACTACAGGAGTTATCTTGGGTAAATTTGCAAGTTATGGTTGTTCTTTTACTTTTACCCGAAGAATTGGTACTCACCCTCGAAGGACTTGTACTGGGATACTGTCGCTCCACTCGCAAAACAATGATGATCAAGGTTGGTTGAATGGGCGACCGACCTAGGATAGTTTCCAGGATTTGAGATTTGGATCGAACTTGTCCCCAAAGGTATATATCTCGAGTGTGTCGATCTTACCGTCGACCAAAAATAGCACGCAACCACCTCCTGATTCCAACTCGTCGCTCTCGATATTCGGATCCATGTTTACCTTCCCCTCGGCTCTGGGAATATGCGGTGCGAGAGCAAGTTTGGTAAAGGATCCTGTTCCGGTGAGTTCTCGCTCCGTGGGATAAGCAGCAAATATCTGCTGACGAATCGGCTCGTTATCACAATGTTCGGCGATCCAGTTCAAGATTGCTTTTTCGAGAGGGGTAAATTCCATGTTAGAGTCCAAGTTCTCGGATCGGCTGGCCTTGATCGATAATTGTGCGTGGTCTACCACTGCTGTCGAGATATTGAGTTTCGAGTGGTATCCCAAAAAAACGATAGATGGTAGCGGCGATATCGCCTGGTCTCACCACGCGTTCCTTCACATATGCACCATCTTTATCACTTGCACCTATCACTTGTCCATGATTCAATCCACCACCTGCAAGTGCCATCGACATCACATTCGGCCAATGATCCCGCCCATCGGTTGAGCCTTGGGTTCCCATCATCGGAGTTCTTCCGAATTCACCCATGGCAATTACCAAGACATCATCGAGTTTTCCTCGTTCCTCTAAATCGTTTACCAGTGTCGTAAGAAGGTGGTCGAACAGCGGTAACAACGGCTTGAGTCCTTTGGAAATGCCACCGTAAGGCGGGATGTTGTCCCCGTGATTATCCCATGTGCCACTGGCAGTATGGTAACTTAGGTCTAGAGTGACAAAAGCAGATCCCGCTTCTACCAAACGACGCGCCAAAAGCGTCTGTTGGCACCACAAGTGTGAACCATATCGATCTCGGGTTTGTTCAGGCTCTAAACTCAAATCAAACGCATCGCGTGTTTCTTTACCTAAGAGCAGTTCGTAAGCTTGTTGCTGATGCGAGTCGATCGCTCGCATCGTATCCGTCTGATCGATGTCCCGACGCATCCGATCAAGATCGGCCAAGAGCTGTCGGCGATTTTGAATTCGCTCGAAGCTAAGTCCTTTTGCTAGCTGAAACATCTCTCCTTCTGACATCCTGCCCGTATCGTTTCCGACCAAATCTAAAGTTGGTAACTTCGCTGCCAAATTACCTGGAAAGGGATCGTACTGCTGTCCCAAATAGCCTCCAAATGCAATGTGGCTTCTCGATCGGAAGAATCCCACGTAAGGTGGAATACCTGATTGATTCGAACCATGTTCTTTGGCGATGATTGACGCTATGGAGGGATATTTCGTCGCTTCGGGATTAATTCGAGGCTCTGCATCTAGATTGCCCGTTTGAAAAACCATATTCGGTTCGTGATTGCTCGATTTGGCATCGACGGAACGGATCAAGGTGAATCGATCAAGCATCGCTGCTTGCTTGGGAAGATGCTCGCAGATGAAGACGCCCGGTAATGCGGTATTCGTGATTCCGAAGGGACCTCGATTCTCTAACGGGCGATCCGGTTTTGGATCCCACGTATCGATCTGACTCGGACCACCCGTCATCCACAAGAGGATCACACTTTTCCCTTTGGGGGCTCCTACCCCCCCACGCTCAAGTGGTTCGCGAGCTTGTAATAATTTAGGAAGAGACAAGCCTGCTAACCCGCTAACGCTTGTTTTAAGCATGTTCCGCCGGCTCGAAAGGAATAAGCCTTCGCGGTCCAATGCATGGAACTGGCTAAACGCATGTGCGTGTGTGTGGCATTTGGTTCGGGAATGGTGTTTCATTACGTTACCCACGGAAAGGATTGTTTCATCAAATCATGCACGTAAGAATTTTCGTCTTGAATTTGCCATTCCATTCTGGAATCGTCAAAATGCTGCGTAACAACAATGAGCGGTGAAGGTGCTCACCGAAAGGCCCCGCAATTCTAGAATTAAGAAAAACATGCGTTTTGCATTTCCTGTTTTCGCTATTGTAACCTCAGTCTTGATAGGAATGTTGGCTGGAAACACGATGCGTTCCCCGCGATCCGATCAGCCTCTTTGGGACGTATACGAGCATTCACTTCGCAACGCGAAATATGTT
>CAIJIZ010000074.1 GCA_903820735.1 uncultured Pirellula sp. | reverse complement strand
TCAACCATCGAAAGACCGTGTACCGCGCCTCTGGGTCTTGCGTGGTGTCCTTGAGGAACGCTTCTAGTTCTACCTTCGTAGCTGGGTTTTTGCGTTGAGTAGCGTTTGCAATTCCGCTGAGCCAATTTTTGCCGATCAAGCTAGAGCCACGCATGGCTTGGAGTACTTCGATTGTTTTCAAATCGGATCGCTTCGAGAGTTCTCTTGCAGCACGCGATGCGTTGGCAACAGCTGCATCATCGTTGGGTTGTACATTTTTGAAAACGTCGAAAGCAGACTCGGGTTTCTCTGCGAATAGTGGGGAGAAGCCCAGACCGCAAAAACCGAGAGCGAGGAACGCGAACTTCATTCTGAAGTTGCGTCGTCGAAGAACCCTTTGATCGCAGGGTGTGGTTTGTGTTCGGCTAAATGGTGATGGCGATAATTCGTTACGCATGTGCGTTGCTCCCGGAGCTTGGAAATCGTTGATTGAACTTCTCATATTATGCTTATTTTTACCCCACGGGATAGACGCAAGCCTCGCGTTAGATCAACACGGATGCTGGAAGAAACGGATGAACTGGGTCAGTTGGCGTCTGTGTTAAGGTTTTGAGACGAAGCGGATGAAGGAGAGCGATTGGGGGCAAACCACATCTCGAAACCATCTGGAGATCGAACTATAGAAAATCCTAATCGAACCGCTTCGGCTTGTACTTTTTGAGTTTCTTCCGGTAATTGCTGAAACGCTTCGAGCGGATCGAGGGCAAGAATGTCGTATCTCAGAAGTGGAGACTGAAGGTTTGGGGCGATGCCGTGGTAGTCGTCAGCACGCTGCATGTATTGCCCAACGGTTTCAAGATCTGCTCCACCTAGCAAATGGCTAGCTAATCGACCCGTCGCAAGGATTCGGATTTTGGAAAATACCAACGGCTCGCCTTGTCCTGATGTGGCGTTTGATACGGTGCTGAGTATTCCATTTGTTCGCAACTGTTGAATCTGTTCGTGGAACGCGCGGTTTGCCGGCGAGCCTTCGCCACGAAGCTCCATTGAGTTCGGCCCATACGAACGATTCTTCACTTCGCTCAGCGTATCAGGGGTCCAAGGAAACTGGCCGACGAAACAGCTCAAAACGAACCCAGTGATCAACGCAAAAGTAGGCAACGCAAAAGTAGGCAACGATCTCGAATCGGCTTGGAGTGTGTTAGGGTTCTCCGATCGTATCGCTCCGATAAAGAGAATCGGCAGAACCACGCTGGCATACTGGAAGGCGATACTTTGGGCTGGGAGGTGTTCCCAGATCAGAAGAACGACCAGTAATGGGGTCACCGCAAGGACTGCCCATCGAAAGCTGGACCGTCGGAAATAAAAAACAAAGGGAGCAAAAAGGAAAGCCAGGAATGCGGCATTGCGTTCACGCAGTAAAAGTTCGAACCAGACGTCAGTTCGCAGGACGGGTGATAGCAAGATCGCTCCAGGGCCATTTCCTAGCTTTGCAAATCTTCCCGTCTGAAATTCAGCAAGTCCACTGAACCGATAAATAAGTAGAAAGCTGATCGTTGCTACAATCCAGACGATCAGCCATCCGTTCCGATTTTGTATCTCGGACGAGGAGACAGATTGGTTGAAGAAACTGGTTTTGATGTGGCTTCGATTCCCCCATTGGATTCGCAGAACTTCGCTAGCGGCAAACGAGCCGATTGCCGCAATGACTCCTTCTTCAAAACTGCTCGCCAAGAGGGCGAGGCCAATCGCAGTAAAGGTTCGGTTGGAAATCCAGCATGCATACGCACCAAGCAAAGAGGGGATCGCAAGGCTGATCGGGTGCCAACCGTAGGTGTATGCCAGGTTCATTTGACCGATCGAGGGATAGCTTAACCAAGCTAACCCCCAAAGCATCGATGCCCAAGAAGGATTTCCGTGCCGACGTGCAATGGTGTATATGATCAGTGCGCAAAACGCGAGCGACGCCGCTTGTAAATAAAAGGTTAGTCTCGCATCCTCGGTTATCCAACAAAGTGGTACGAGAAGCGATAATCCAGGATTGAAGTGATCCCAAAAGGGAGGCAGGACGACTGTTTCCTTTAGAAATCCATCAAAGCGAGCTGTGTTGATCACGCGTAGGAGAAAGTGACCAAAGTCGTTAAATCCGAGTTGGAAGTTGTTGAATAGATCATGGCTTTGCCAGCACCACCAAGCGGCACAAGCAGTACTTGATGTCATAAGGATGCACCACGGGAGCCACGAGTTCAATTGGTTTGGCCGTTTGGTTTCATCGGTTTGTTGTTGAATGGAATGTGAGTGGTTCAACCTACGCAGACTTGAGAATGCATAACCACTAAGGACGGCAAACAGTATCGGTTCCCACCAATAGGTTTGCGGTAGGAGTCCGGAGTTCTTCGCATCGGCGGCCCTGATGATGAGAATTGCCAGCGGAAAGCTTGCGAGAAAGAACCAAGCCGAAGAAATAAGGAGTGATTGGAAGTCTAGAGAGTTAGACTTCTTGGAGAGGTAGATAAAACCTGCCAGGGACAACAGAAGAGCGAAAAGAACGGAGACGACCGAAAGTGACCCGCCGATGACTTCAAAGAGTGGAGGTAGATTCGCAATCGAAGCGTAATTGAATAGAAAAATTGTCCGCGTCGAAAGAGCAGATCCTGTAGCGAGCCAACATAGGGTTGCGATCGCTAGGGGGAGGAAGTAGATCGGGTTGCGATTCACGGTTTGGTGGTCGTCTTTGGGATTTTGCGAAGGAACGCGATGAGGTCTGCCATAGCCATCGGGTCTAGTTCTTTGAGCAATCCATCGGGCATAAGGGACTTGCCAGAAGATTTCCAAGTTTCGATGTCGTTTCGTGAAACCGAAACTACTTGGTTTTGTGCTGTCAGCAATGAGATGCGTTCGGAGGAGGATGCTTGGAGAATCCCTACGTGGACTTCGCCGTCTTGGGTTGCGATCTGCTGCTGTTCATATTTTGGATCCATTTCTCGACTCGGTTCGGCGATTGCTAACCCGATAGCTTCATTCGGGCGAACGCGGTAAGAGTCTAGCGACGGCCCAATGGCGATGCCGACATCTCCGACGCGATGGCATGACTGGCAGAGTTTTCGAAAATGCATTTCACCATTTTGTTCGTTGCCTACTTGCGCCCATGCCTTGCGATAGTCCGGAGCAACGGACTCCCACTGGACATCTGCAATGGGTGCGATGCGTGTAGCAGCATTTCTTATCGATTCGGCTGGGAATGCACGCAGGGTCTGCCAAGCCCAGGGAGGAAGGGCAGTTGGTGTGTTTTCAGGACTCTCTACCCAATCGAGCAGCCTGGTCGCACCAGATTCGTTTCGAACCAAGCTCTTGATGATTGCCTGGCTTATCACCGGCGAGGCAACCTCTAGGTGTACGACAGCGAGATTTTGTAATTGAGGAAGCGTGGGGACCCATGCTTCGATCCAGTCGCGTTGTACTTCACTGGGAAGTTGCGAGGCGAGTAAAGTTTTGAACAGTTCGATGCGATCCTCAGCAGAAAGCGTATTAAGTATACGAATGATTCCAAGCCGAGAATTCTCATTGAGCATCAATGTGAGTAGTCCCGATGGATCTGAATTTTTGGATTGCGTTGTATCGAGGGGTGAGGTTTCTGATAGAAGGTTCTCGAAACGAGGAAGTATTTCTTGTTTAGCCAATAGTTGTATCGAGCGAAAGGCGTCGGAATCTTCGGGAATGCCTTTTCGATGAAGCTGTCGTCCGAGCAGTGCGATCGTTGAGCCCACGTTGGAATTCAATTTGACGTTTTGTTCGCTACTTGCTTCGGTAGCGGAATCAGTCAGCTTGATGCCTGCTGGGGGTAGCTCATTGCGTATGCGTTCTAACCATTGCTCGATGATAGGTGCAACATCCCCTTGGCGCTGCATGGCGGCGAATATGGCATCGACGAAGGATTCACCAGCAGGCTGTGCCGTATTGATGGTCCAGTCGCGAGCATCCCAGAGTTCTTTCGCACCTTGATCGCGGATTGAGTACTCGATGGCGGCTCGCAATTCGTCGGAAATCGTTGCTTGTTCGGTATCGGGATTCGCTTTTGCTATCCAGTATGCGAAGACATCGGCTCGCACCTGAGGGGAATCGATAAGTTTTGGGCTACGCACTGCGGCCACCATTTGGACTTCGGTATCAGTCTCGTTTTTAAGCAACGCAGTAAGCCATGACACCGATTCCGGTTGTGTGGTTAGTTTCGATAGGTCGAGTCGATTGGCAAAAACCCAGCCCCATACACGCAGACGCGGCTCGGGATCGCCGATCGCAGTCTTCCATGATGCTTCGTCGAGGCCTTCAGGTAGGTTGGCCAAAACGGAGAGGGAGTGCAATCGTCCAAGTGGCGGAGTCGCTGGGGCTTTCAGCGATGCGCGACAATATGGAATCGCTTGAATATCTTGCCGCTCGATTAATATTCGAGACGCCGTTTCGCGATGCCAGCCGTTGGGATGGGAAAGGAGTTTGCAAAGCTCTTCGGTTGAAAGTTTGGAAAGATTTGGAGCATCTCGACGAATGGGTTTCCCTGTTGCTTTCACTCGCCAGATACGTCCAAGCTCTCGTCCAGAGGTTAGGTCCACTTGACTCTTGATCGGCTCTGGAATGCTCTTCGGGTGTTCGATGGTTTCTCGGGCCATGTCGACGATGTAAAGACAACCATCGGGGCCATTGGCGAACTGGACTGGGCGAAACCAAGTGTCGCGACTTCTCAAGAACTCGGTACCTTGGTCGATTCGTTCCCCCGTGGACGCGACGCCTCGTCGTACGAGCGTCTTTCGGTGGACTAGGTTGCTACCTACATCGGCGATGAAAGCGAGTGATGCATCGGTTTGCCATTGATCTCCATCGTAGATCGTAACGCCGGTCGCGGAGGTGAAATAACCGCTGGCTTGACCACCTCCTTCTAGGATTCCGTTCGACATGCCGGAGAGTCGCATCTGCGTTCGGATCGTCCGCCATGATTCGACTGGCGATATGCGAAACACTTCAGCTTGCGGGCCATCGACCGAGATCGAACGTCTCCACGGAACAGATTTCGAGAGCGAAGCATCGGTAAGTTCAGGAAGGTACCAAGCCACGACTTGTTGCAAGTGATCGCTGTTGGCGGTAACGAAACGATCCCCCCAGGGGCCGAAGTCAAATCCATGTTGGCCGTACCCTACGACGCTGGAAACTTGTCCGTTGCGAGGGTCAAACGCTACGTCTCGTCCACTTACAGCGTAGGGTAAACTGGGAAGTACGAGCTGTGAGTTTTCACCGGAAGATGGAAGTTGTAGTTTGCCTCCGTTTGAGCTTGTAGACAGATGCAGCTTGCCATCGATACCCCAGCGAAAGGAGTTCGCTAGACCTTGAACATTCTGTCGACCGAATCCTTCGAGGATTTTCTCGGTTTCTGATTTTGACCACTGCAACAGGAACGGCGGGGCAGCAATCCAGACCTTTCCTTCAAGGGCTGCCAAAGCTGTAGGCCAGGAAAGTTTTTCTGCGATGAGGGTCGTTTGATCCATTGCCCCATCGCCATTTGTATCGCTCAGTTTTGAAATGCGTCCGAGCGCATCGTTTTCTTGTTCGCTGTAATCGACCATTTCGACAACCCAAAGGTTGCCATCGGCATCGAAGTCGATAGCGACGGGGCTTTGGATCAGAGGCTCACTAGCTACGAGCTCGATCTCGTAGCCGGGGATGATTTCGACCGCTCGGATAACTTCATCGATAGGGCGTGGAGCGAACCGCTCGACGCGGAGTGAGTCCTCTGATTTTGGTGAGTCGTCTTGTTTGGGGTTTTGGTAGGCGCTTAATCGATCGATGGGGTGGGCAAACAAGACCCATGCAGCGACGGTAAATCGGATTGCCACCGGGATAATGTATTGGAGTTTCATCATGGGAGTGGTTCGGTAAGATTGCTCTGAGATTGAGCAGGGGAGGGAGGGAAAATGAACTCTAGGGCATCTGGCAGTCGGCTGGCCCAAGCCGATTCATGATGCTTGGCCTTCGGTGCGATGGTCAGCTGCTTATCGAATCGCTGTGCGAAATTGGAATCGAGCAATTGAACAAATGACTGCACCCGAGCGACATTGCGTTCTTGGGTACTAACCGAGTCCCCTTCCTCTGTCCCCATATCGATCCAAAGTTTTTGCTTTGGTTGATCCCAAGTGTCGATCGCGGAACGCTTGCAGGATTGTAACATCGCTTCATTACCCCAGAAAAGGGATGGTGACATTGCGATGGCATTTCCGAAGGTTTGCGGTTGCTCGAAGAGAGCGTGGAGGGCGAATAGTCCGCCCAGGGATGAACCCGCGATCGCTGTGGATTCCGGTTTGGGGTCCGTTGCGAATTGCGAATCGATCCAAGGTTTGAGTTCCTGTGTGATGAAGTTGAGATACTTCTCGGCCTGTCCACCGACGAGCGAGTCCCCAACTCGGTCTTGAACGGTCGTGTATTCGCCCATTCGTTCTTTGGAGTTGTCGATAGCAACAAGGATCAGTTTCAAGCTTGGAGTCTTTTGCGAAAGGCGCAGAGCCGTCTCGTCAGCTTGCCATTCCGCACCAAAGGGAGCGCGGGACGCGTCAAATACATTTTGACCGTCGAGGAAATAGACTACCCGATATCGCTGTGAGTGTTCGGTAGGTTCAGGAGAATCGGCGGGATTGGTTTCATCGCGATATCCAGGTGGAAGCCACACTGTGATTCGACGCGATCCTGAAAGTGTTTGACTTTCGAAATCCTTCCATCGCAAATCGCCAGTAGCGGTGGAGACGGGTTCCTTGGAAGGTGTGGCCCAAGCCGCGATATCGACCCGGACGACGGCATCTTTTTCGACTCGCAAGGTTCGATTTTGGATTTCCGCTCCGGAAGGAGATTTCTCGACGGAAGCCCAACTTCCTCGCGTCAATTTGTACTCAATACTCGTACCAACTGGGAAACTTGCTTCGGCTTGAAAAGTCCCATCCGGGAGTTTGTT
>CAIJIZ010000073.1 GCA_903820735.1 uncultured Pirellula sp. | reverse complement strand
GTCTAAAAACTCACGGTTCTTCAAGTCATGCTCTTCCCTGTCTGTATCTGCTACAAGAGTTTTTGCCTCAGGGCTGTGTAAACCTGATTCGAATTCGGCCAAATAATTTCTTGCAAGACTTACCTTCGTTTGCCGATTTTCTGCATCAGTGACTGTTTTCCAAAGAGAATTGTCTCTTTGAGTTCGCAGGTCCACCAGCAGACTGTAAGCCTTCGCGCGATCAAGAATGAATCGGTGAGACAGCACATGTCGGTAGCTTGGTGATCGAAAATACGTATCTAGCCATTGTTCACCTTGACTTAGATCCGCGGTAGTGGCAGACGGATTGTTCTGGCTTGAGATAATTCCTCGGTACCTGATACCATCTATCGTAGATTCTATGAGTAATAGGGAGAACAGCGAGACCAAAAAGAATGCCGTAAGCTGTGTTGCGAACTTAAGGCCAAAACGAGCAAGGACCGTTGTTGCTCGCTTATGCAAGTCGGTGCCTTTCGGCAAGCTCCGGATATGCTCCCACGTTTCATAAATCCCAGCCGGCACTGATATGCCGCGAATCCACCGTTTCCATGGTGATTGCTCGCACCGAAAAGCCGAATCGCTCAATCCAAGTATCATTTGAGGAAACGCCCACCACGACGCGTTTTCTTCTGCAACTCTAAGCTCTTGAACCCGCAGTGAATCCGCTTGGTGAGCACACCAATTAAAGCCGTCTTCAAGGCCGAATGACTGTAGTTGTCCATCGGAAACCTGCGGTACTTCAGTTCCGTTTGGCAAAATCTTATGCGAGCCGAATGCGCTGACAGGAAAGCATTTGACGTTCTTTTCACCAACCGCATTACGTATCGTGTTGAGAAGTGAGGCATGCGGCGGTGCTGGTGACTGTTCGATAAAACCTCTAATCAAAGCATCGGAGTCTGAAACAGTGATCTCCAGCTCTTGAGAACGTCGGTCCCATTTGTTCAAAAGAAGGGCGATCGGCCATTCCTGTCTGGGCGCTGTCTCGCGTTCATTCAATAGCTCACTAAATGCCGAAGTTAGTTTTTGAAGGTCATCTACCAATGGTTTGTGATCTCTGTTTGCATGAGGAATCTCCGCAAGGACTAGCAGCCCATCACAGTCTTGCATGTGCTCGCGCAGCTTTCCGGCGAGCTCGCTTGCAGAAGCAGTTATTAGCTCACCCGAATAATCAACTAGCTCGACGTGGCGAGTTCCGTAATCCGGACAGCCGAAATCAAACAAAAACTTCATTGGCTCCCGACTAGGATTCGCCTCCGGAACCTCACCGCGCTTGAGTCGGTCGCGTTGTTCACCCAGCCATTTCCAGCCTAGATGAAAGGGGTTATCTGTTTGCCAAGTTTCAGGGGCGCCTTGTGGAAGTGGGTTCCTCGGATCATTCTGAATCCATGAGCAGGATAATCCTTTAGGGTGAGCAATCCGCGGTAATGAGAGTGCGGACAAGATGCAAGTCTTCCCGGATGACTTCATGCCGTAGACTGCGAGTCGGTAGTGCTGCTGGTTGTTGTTTTTAAGAGTCATAGTGGTGAAAGCTGTTTATTCAAAAATTGTGGGATCGTCGTCTTTAACTGCTCTTGGGGGTCCGATTCAGCCATAAAAAGAGGCGAAATACCCAGTAGCGCACGCGGCGAAACAACAGCGAGGTACAGCCTAAAAAGATGATTGTTCCAATAACTGGGTATAACCCCAAGTTGGATCGAATGAATGTCTCGTTCGCCGCGTCGACCATGTGTTCAATCGCTTTCCCTGATCCCATACCCGTCCCTCGAATAGCCGATGCAATGACTTCGCCCACAAACTCGGTGAGATGCTTTAGGCCAGCCTCAGTCAGATCACCAGCACGATCTTGGAAGTACTCGGGGTTAATGAGATATGCCGATAAAGCTCCACTTGATGCCCATGCTTTCCAATGCGGTTGAACATAGGTCTTCCAGAATTTCCACGATGCATCTCCATACTTGGTTAGTGCGTAACCAAAGTCGGCAACCGTGACTGCTCGATTGCCTTCTTTAACTACGATCGTTCCTCCTTTTATCGCTTCATCAATCCTGATTGCAGCACGAGCGACATCGGTACCGAACAGCCCAGTTGCCGCTACTGTTTCTAGGCCACCGTCACGCACTAGCCGACCACGAGTAGCGAGGTCCGGCACCGTCCTGGAAAACTCTTCGCTTCCTCTAGCAAGCACCAGTGCAACATCTCGACTTGCTTCATCCAAACCTTCCAGTCGACGAACAACGCTTGGATCAAGGCCGGCAGTTGTCGACATCAAAAGTTGAAGCACCTCGTCAGACCGGGCCGCAGTTCGAGCAGCATTGCTGCTATCGGTGATTTTTCCAGCCTTTATCAGCTCGTTGTCGACCAATTCTCTCGTCGCACGAGAATTCGTTAATTCCGCGACAATATCGTCAACCTTCTTTGTCGGTATGTCGTCCGAGATCTTTGTCGCGCCTCGGACAAGGTCACTCATCAGGCCTTGAATGCCCTGGCCATAAGAATCTGAAGAAAAAAGTACCAAGGCAACTAAAGACGCTAATACGCGATGATTAGTTTGACTTGTTTGGCGTCTCGAGTTTATTACAAAGCAGGATGTATTCAATTCTTGTTTCCTTTACTTTGATTGTCTTTAGCCTCGACTTGGCTAAGTTCTAGTTCGAGTTCACTTGCATTAAGTAGCCACCAAGCTGAGACGTTTTGTGCCCAAGGTCGGAGTTGATCTTTTGCGGAAACAATTTTGCTTACGCCTTCGTTCAAAGCATCTTGTCCGGGCTCGCTCTCGGCAATCACCCCGATCGAGAGGTCCTGGCTAGTGCGGTTCAAGAAGGCTGCACCACGGCTACCCAATATTGCAAGCGGTAAGTTTCCGAGCCTTACAAACACGCGAGCATCACCGCGCATAAACAGTTTGGCTTCTAGTCCAGTTCTCCGCTTCCAACTATCTCTTCCTATGCCACTGTAGCTAAACATGAATTGAACAGGCTTTGTGATTTCAAAGGTGGTTGCTTTCCCTGCAGTAGAAGAAACTATTTGTTGCACCTGCGAAAACATGCTAGTGATTGTCCAGTCAGCAAGTTCTTTCTCGCTCATGTTTTCGGCGATTTCCTTTCCAACACGTTTTTTTGCAAGCTCAAGGCCACTGTCGCGAAGTGTGGTTACAAATAATTTTTCCGTACCCTTTTCAATAATCTTTTTCGAAGCAGCTTCGGCAACCTCTTTGCCTCCAGAAATTAAGACCTTACGGGCTGCGGCTGTTCCGCCACCGGCTGGTAGCGTGGGCAAATCAAAAACCAGAAATAGTGGATCAGCTACAGCAGACAGCAAATCCATTCCTGTTGGCTCGCGGCCCTGCAATCGCTTCTTGGGTACTTCATAGAGCGTGTAATAAAGTGGAATCCAGGTAACGATTCCAGATGGTGGTGGTCCAACTTCATCAGCCAATGCGGTGTTGCTTAGTCGTTCATATAAGGCTAGCTTAGCCGGATAATTAGTTCCGGCGGCTAATAACTGTGCCAACGCTGCCGAACGAGTGTCAGGTGATAGGTCTCGCTCCAGGAACTTATGGAACTGGGGTTCATCTCGAAACTTCATCAAGCTGTGAATTGCCTGCTCCTCCTGGCGAAGCAGTATCTGGATAACTTTATCGTGAAGCACTTTCGGGTACGCGCGATGACCAATTTCTGGATAGCCGTAGAGCAAATCGAGTGGAAGCAAACCGCATCGACTCAAGAGTTCGACGCCGTTTTCCAGCATGAGTAAGTCCCAGAGATTGGGTTCGTTGAGATAGAACTCAAGTGGGCTTTGGTCGTTTGCCAACACTTGCATTAGCTTTGGCCACAATTCAGCCCGAAACTGTTCGCGGAATTGCTCGTCTTTCTTCATTCGCTCACGGATACTTGCTCCTTGGCGAATTGCAAGGTTTACGAACGAGCCAAGTTCCTCTTCGGATGCTTCGGATCTAGCGGATAGCGCTTCGCAAAGCCATAACTGGTACTCACGTCCAGCTGAATCGTCTCTATTAAAGATGAATATTGCTTCGCATCCGATAAAGCCACGGCGATGCAACACTTTTATCTGTTCGTAGTTTGCTGCTAAAGCTTGTGCAAGCCGTCCTGCATCTTTCGGCGCGGCATGTTGAACGAATAACCCAGCGATGCGTTCGTATTCACCATCAGCTGCCGCGACGTTTAATGACTCGGCGACACTTCGTGGGTTGTCGACCGAGGCAAGCAAACCTGCGGCTTCGGGGTGAATGATGAGAAAATCATGGAGATCCGAATAGCGTCCCAGGACGTCAAGTAATTTGAGCTGGATCTCCAAGCCAGTTGGGTTCTCTTCTGCTTGGATTTGAAACCATTCAGCATTCAGATCCACAACCGACTCGGCAGCCGGACGATTCCAACCAGCGTCCACAATCCGTTTGACGATGCCCGACGTGCGGTCGTTACTTGCCTGCGGTTGGCCAGAAGCTGCGGCCTTTTCATTCGTTGCTCGTGTTGAAGCACCGTCGTCGTCATGGCAGCCCCCGGCCAAAAATGCACAGACCGCCATTGTCGTCCAAATGCCAGTTTGAACTGTCCTCTTCCATTTTGCGTTTAGCATACGATCTCAGTCTGTTGGCAAATCAACGCGGCATTGAGCTTCAAGGGGTTCGGAGGTAGCCCCTCCGGGGTGGCGATTTCAGCAGTAGTGGACACATCCGGGTAGATTTCCCCACGTTGTCTTTCAGCGAACTCATTTTGTCGAAATCGGTACACACGAGCTACATCTCGAATTTGAGCATTCCATGGCATTACCCCAGGCCGCAGTTTAGTAATTAGGGGAGAGCTTCGCTGTACGCTCACTCCAAAGTGGAGCTTTGAATTAAGAAGAAAAATGAGAATACGGTGACAAGCCATTTGAGTTATTAATCTGATTCGTTCTGCAATTGTCATTGGATTCCAGGCCATTTGCCCGGAAACGCCAATGCTCATATCAACCAACCCAGTAACGCCGAGTTCTTGGTGTTCACCCCAAACTGTCTATACCTATCGAAAGTGCGCAACACGACGGAGCAAAACTCGTGGCATTTTTCTGATCCAAGTCAAGTTTTAACCTTGGTTTTCGTTGGATTTATGCACCTGTAATTTTTTTCTGAGGATGCTTTCCGTCACTCGGTATTTGTGCGAAAATTTCCAAAATCGGAATGCCCATAACTTGATGTTTTTTGCTTGGCCAATGGCAGATTTTCACCCCCCTTCCCAGACCCTTTCGACAACGAGCAGCTTAGTTGCCGACTTGCAGTCGCTCAGCCCGCAGAGGTGGGATGCGTTTGTTAGGGTGTATTCACCCCTTCTTGTGTTTTGGATCCGAGCCGAGAAACTACCCACACTTGCACATGAAGAGGTGCTTCAAGAGTCATTTAGGACGATTTATGCTGGTATCGGGGCATTCAAACGATCGGAGAAAGTCGGATCGTTCCGAGGTTGGTTGCGTACAATCGTACGGCGACGGATCACGGACTACCAAAGGCGGACGGCAAAGTCTCCTTCGATAGTCGATTATCCGCTGATAGCTATTTCCGATCAGAGTAACTCGGTACCAGGGGAGGATTCGGAAAATCAAGCATTTAGTGAAGTGATCGCTAGGGCATGCGAGCTTGTTCGGCAAACTGTTCATCCGCAGACCTGGCGGATGTTTCAGATGTGCGTTATGGAGTCTCAATCACCAGCGGATATTGCTACAGCCTTGAACGTAACCCCTAGTAACGTAAGGATGGCAAAGGCGAGAGTTCTAAAACAACTCCGGGAATTATTGGTGGACATTGAATAGTATTCGCTGGAATACTATTCATGTGGTGCTTCTAGCGGGACATTACTACTGGGGCATCACTACTGGGACGTGTTGCGCTGCAGCGATAGTTATCACTAACGGCTAATCCTGTTGATTCAAAGTAACAATTCCCACCGACCTACCGGATTACCGAATTACAGCAGACGGATTTGATGAACAGCGTAGCTTCCTGTCCTACCCCAGAAGAATTACGGTTGCTCTCCGACGGCAACCTGCCTGATCCGGTCTTTGACTCGGTTCTAGCGCATGTACAGTCATGCGATCAGTGCCAAAAGCGGTTGGGAGAAACGGACGTATCACTCGACAGCTTTACGCAAGTATTCACCCAAATACGTCCGGAGGATCTAGTCAAAGCACGCGAGCAAATGCAGAGCGAGGGTGGTCTTGACTACGAATCGATCGCATCCTTCTTGGATCGATACGTCCACCGTAGCGATTTGCCACCTGCCCTCTCACCACCCTGTACCCTCGGGCCCTACGAAATCCGCAAACTTATCGGACGCGGAGGGATGGGCGAAGTCTACGAAGGTATGCAACTGCGACTCCAAAGACCCGTCGCGGTGAAAATACTTCGCAATAGCCGACAAGAAGATGCTGCTTCCCGTGAACGCTTCCTCAACGAAATGAAAATCGCCGGCGGATTAGACCACCGACACCTCGTTCGTGCCTACGATGCCTGGGAAGCCGATGGCTTCCTGTACTTGGTCTTCGAACTGCTCGATGGCAGGTCCTTGCAAAACCTTGTCGACTCGGAACAAATCCAATCGGTTACGGACGCTTACGATATCATCAGCGGTGTGCTCGAAGGTCTCAAACACCTCCACTCCAAAGGCCTCGTGCATCACGACATCAAACCAGGCAACGTGATGCGAACGAACGATGGCACATTGAAACTCATCGACTTCGGATTGGCCGGGGATCGGAATGCTCAGTCGCATCCAACCGGCGATCATAAAGTAAATACATGGGTCGGTACGAAGGGGTTCATGGCCCCCGAACCCCTTTCGATCGACGGTAGCAACGATCATTTACGAGACATCTACTCGACAGGGGTGCTTCTACGCTATCTGCTTCGATCGATCCCTGAGCATAACCTTGAAGTCGACAAAGAATGGAAAGAACGGCTCGACGGAGTCTGCCAACGGATGACTCGCACGAATCCCGAGGATAGATACCCCTCGGCTTCCGATGCCCTCAATGCGCTCAAAGGTACTTATCCAAAGGCAACCAGCAAAGAACTCGGTGTTGCATCTTCGATTCGATGGTCGAAATGGAGTGGCTGGTACGCTTCATCGGCTGCGTTGCTGATCTTCATGCTATTCGGTGCTACCCTGCTTAGACCAAACCAGTCGCGTGATGAGGCTAATGCAAGCCGCAAGGAACTTATTCCCGAAATGTCGCCAGATGAGATCGAAAGAAGAATCAAATCAGAGGTCGCTCAACAGGTAATCCAATTCAATAAGAACGCATCGCAAGAAAAGGATTCCAATGCAAGCCGTTCGGTGCCGCGGCCCGCTGCGGC
>CAIJIZ010000072.1 GCA_903820735.1 uncultured Pirellula sp. | reverse complement strand
GTGAGCGAGGGGCGGGGGGGATGAGGGTGGGAAGAGTACTGGCGACGTTTGAAGCTGCTTGTTGCGATACAATCACGAGCGAGGTTTGGAGGATATTTTTCGAACTCTATGCGGTTCGCAAAACACAAACTGCGAGTGTTTCGCCACCTCATCCCCCGACCCGTTCTCCTCCCAGGGGAGGAGAACGGGCGTTACGAATTGATGGGGAATTCTTTCCCTTGGGCTACCAGCAAGGGAACTTCTTTCTTTGCCTCTTTGCGTGAGACTTTTGTCCGCGCATCCCACGCGGAAAGACGCCTCGCTACGCTCGTGAGCGCGGCCCTATCGTGGTGCGGTTCTCCCGGGCCGCAGTCCGCGCATCACACGCGCAGTGACGCCGCGCTACGCTCGTCTTTGCGGCCCGGGAGGACCGCACCACGATAGGACCGCACCACGTAAATGGACCGCACCACAATCTTGCAACAACACTATCTCATCCCTGTCCTCTTTGCGTCTTGGCGTCTTGGCGTGAGAATTGGTTCGAATTCTCACGCGTGCCACCGTCGCAATGCGACTTTCACTCTGGTTATAAATCTAGTAAGGTGTTCGTATACTTATCAGTCTCATCCAAAATCATCGACGATACCAATCCACCATGCTCCCAGCCCTCACCGAATCCTACGAACAATGGAACGATCGCTGGCTGCAATCCATTCGTAAGCTCGCCGAAAATGCCATGCACAATGCCGACCCAGGACATGGAATCGAACACGTCGAACGTGTCGAAAGAAACGCTTGCATGCTCATCGGCAACACTCCCGTTGCTCTCGATGTTCTACTTCCCGCAATTTGGTTGCACGACTGCGTCTGCATCCCAAAAAACTCACCCCTGCGATCCCAAGCCTCCAGACTCTCCGCAAAACAAGCCACGGAGCTGCTCGCTTCGATCGACTACCCCCAAGAATTCTTTGCACCCATCCAGCACGCAATCGCCGCCCACAGCTTCTCCGCAAACATCCCATGTGAATCCAACGAAGCGAAAATTCTTCAAGACGCCGATCGACTCGAAGGCCTCGGTGCCATCGGACTCGCTCGCTGCCTGATGACCGGCGGCTCGATGGGGCAGCGACTCGTCCATCCTACCGACCCATTTCCTACCCACCGAACTCCTGAAGACAACGTCCAATCCGTAGACCACTTCTACGCAAAACTATTCCGCCTTCCAAGCATAATGAACACCCCGGAAGGGCGTTCCCTGGCCGAAAGTCGCTGCGGAATTCTAATTACTTTCCTCCACCAATTGGCCGAAGAAATGGGGGTCGAGTTCGACCAACAACACGCGAAATCAATCATCGAGGCCAAAGTCTCCAAACCGGGCACTCCCCCCGGCTAATTGCCGTAGAGCTGCGAAACCTTCAATCCAATCCTCTAAGAGCTTTCTTGGCAACTTCACAACCCCGTAATGTTGGTTGGGAGTTTCATCGATCGCCTTCCGGCGGTACATTGAAGCTTGGTCGGGAACCACGTTTCCCGTCAACTTGTCCAAGCCATGAGCAAGCAACCGAGCAGACCAAAGTATTTTGTCGAACGCCAACTCTCCATCGGAAAACGCCAAGATCGACCCAGACGTCGCGCTTATGTTGCGTGTCAAAGATGACGACGCGATGGCTTTCGAACTTTTGATCGACGGGTTTCAAAAGAAAATCATCCGATTCATGAATGGCTGGACCCGCAGCAGCGAACAAGCCGAGGACTTAGCCCAAGAAGTCTTTTTGCGAGTCTACAAATCCCGTAAGAACTACCTGCCAACCGCCAAGTTCTCGACTTGGCTCTACCGCATCGCTCATAACGTCGCTTCAAACCATCTCCGAGACAACTCCTCGCGACGCGAATATCAACTCTCGAAATCTGAAAACACATCGACCTCTGGCCTTGTACTTGAAAACCTTGCCGTAGCCCCCAGCGGCTACCAACCCGTGCGAAAACTCGATCACGAGGAACGCTCGAAAATCATCTTACTGGCTCTCGACGCACTAGGCGAAAGACAACGAACCGCGATCTTATTGAGCAAGTTCGAAGGAATGAGCTATCAGGAAATCGGCGAGACGATGGGCCTGAGCGTCCAAGCCGTTAAATCCCTTCTGATGCGCGCTCGAGTGAACCTTAAAAACCTTCTTGATCCTTACCTGCAACAAGGTTTTGTTCCCGGGTCTCCCGAAGCGATACAAATGGAACAAGCGAGACTCAGAGAACAATCAGCGGACCCCCTCGATAACGAATATGAATCGAGCAAGAACCAACGGGAGGAGGATGCATGAGCGAGATAGATGCAGATCAGATCGACGAAGAGCTCACCGCATACCTCGATGGCGAGCTCTCGCCTGAGCTCTCAGCCAACCTGGAACGCAAATTAGTCCAAGACGAAGATCTCCGCAAACGTCTTGCAGACCTGCGGAAAACGTACGACTTGCTCGATGATCTTCCGCAAGCAGCCCCGCGCCAGAGCTTTACGCAAACAACCATCGAAATGGTTGTGGCGGATTTGCGACGTTCGAGTGAACACGCCGCTACAGGAGGCGCTGCAACATCAAAATCAATCGACACACTCGATAAGAAAACAAACGGAAATCCTTCGGCGGCTTCTCCAACTCTTCTACCACGTAAAGACTGGCTGGCTTGGCCTCAATCCGCTTTGATCGCAAGCCTCGCTGGGATCCTTGGGCTCCTCTTAGGCACCCTCTTGGTCTACTTCCAAAGCCGATTCGAACTCTCACAACTCGATCTCGCAGCCAACATTCCAGGTCTACAAGATGCTGCGGAATTGAATGTCGTCTCGGAGATCGCCCAAGAAAAGGAACTCATCGAATACCTGCGCAGCCATTACTATGACCGCATGATTCCACTTGTACCGAAGTCCCTGTGGGGACGAAGAAATTGGGTACACAGTCTGAACGCAGTACAAATCGCAAAACTCGACAGCACCCGCGAACTGCTTGGGAAATTCCCAGGTGAAACTCGAAATCGTTGGGAAGCAATCCAAACGCAACTCGATAGTTCACCGAACGCGGATCATTGGAATCAAACTGTTCGAGTCATCGGCATGGTGCTCGATTCGATGCCTACCGCTAAACGCCAAGATCTTGAATCGCTCAATAGCAGTGAGCAACGCATCCGCTTCTTAAAGGAACAACTTAGCCTGAGAGCAGCGATGTTCTACGCAGCAGAACTGCACTCGGACGACAGCAACACCTTGGAAGAATGGAGCAAGAATCAATTGCTCCCATCGATCTTCGCTGCAATGCCATTCCTGCGTCGTGAAACCGACGTGAAAACTGCGATGATGGCCCTAAATTCCACTCGCCCAATCGAAGACGGCTTCCGGCTTGCCGATCAAGATGAAATCGTCGCGGAGCTTGCCAACCAACTTTCCTCGTTCCCTAAAAAACTGCTTGAAGGGATCGATCGCAACGACCAACTCCTTGTGCTATCGACTTGGATGGTCCCTGAAGGAATGAATAGCAATACTCGCTTGGTCGAATCCTACGAACGTTTGCGCCGCGAAGTCCGCGACGAAATCGACCTTGCCGATCCAAACGATTTTCGCCGATTGCTTCGAGAACGATCCAGAAGAAACGGCAACGCAAATCGCAACCCGAGGTAAGTTGCTAGGAGATAATCTTTGCAGTTCCAAATTCCATCGAATCCCCTCTGGCTCGAATTCACTCGCAACGCGATGGCTTGCCAGTTCGATGTTTTGCTTCATCCAAATCACCCCCCCGAAGGTCCCGAAGCGGCCGTTGAAGCCCTCGAAACGATTGAATACCTAGAAGGTCTACTGAGCGTTTACCGCCCGACAAGCGACTTCTCTCGCTTGAACCATCGCGGCAAAGAAACGTGGGTGGATCTGTCTTTGCCCGCAATGGAGCTACTGCAAATCGGGCATGAGATTTTCCAAGTTACCAACGGTGCCTTTGACATCACCGCAGCGAAACTCTCCGACGTGTGGGGCTTCTCTAGCCGACAGGGACGCATGCCCACCGAACAACAGATTTCCGACGCTCTTAAGAACGTTGGCTCACATCACTTAGAAATCGACCCAGCTTTGCAACGAGCTCGATTTCTTGCCGATGTAGCCGTGAACCCAGGTGGGATTGGAAAAGGGTACGCGATCGACCAAGCCGTCGCGATTCTCTTGCAAAATGGGGTCACCGATTTCGCGATTCACGGCGGAAAAAGCAGTGTAGTAGCCCACGGCAAGCAGCTTTTGCAAAACCCCCAAACCGGTTGGAAAATTGCCGTGCGACATCCTGAACAATCCGAAAGAATCCTCGGAACGCTCGTCCTATGCGACCGAGCGTTGGGAACAAGCGGCCCGGCAAACCAGTTCTTCTATTTTCGTGGAGTCCGCTATGGACATATCATCGATCCTAGAACTGGCTGGCCTGCTTCCGGCATTCTAAGCTTGAGCGTCACCCATCCGAATGCGACTTGGGCGGACGCACTTGCAACAGGACTCTACGTCATGGGGATCGATCAAGCGGTTTCGTTTTGCGAAGCTCACCCCGAGACCGGTATGCTCGCCATTCTCCCTGGGAAACGCGTTGGAGAAATCGAACTCGTGACCTGCAACTTAACCGACGAGTGCTGGATCCCCGCTAGGGACTAAACCACCTCTTTCTTTGACCTTTATAACGCATCGACTCGTCGTCTTACGCTGTTGTGGTATCCGTACAAGCCATAAACAATCAAACCCAGCGAGCACCAAGCGGCGAATCGAATCCAATTCGCGGCACCTAAACCAGCGATCAGGTACAAGTTCACCACGATTCCCAAGACAGGAATAGCCGACCAGCGATATCGGACGCTCGCTACACTCAATGCCGCGAACACAACCAAGAAAATCACGTAGGGAATCCGATCGAAGTGAAAGCCTTCTTGAGCAAACCAATCACCCCAAAAGTGATGGCTGCTTGGCAAGCGATTGAGCAATGCACAGTAGCAGAGAAAACAGACCGGCAAGATCACTTCGCCAGGTAACTTCGGCACCCGAAACCCGGATCGCTCCAAGGGCTGTTGTTCAAGAACCAGTACTCCAGCCGAGACAAACATGAAGGCAAAAAGTGTTCCGATGGAAGCCAAGTCGGTCACCAACTGGGAATTGAGAAACAAAGTTGGTAAAGCCACCATGACTGCGGTGATGATCGATGAAAACGCAGGCGTCTTGTACTTCGGATGGATTGAAGCGAAGGCTTTAGGTAGCAGCCCATCGCGTGCCATGCTCATGAAAATACGTGGTTGCCCAAGCTGAAAGACCAGAAACACACTCGTAGTAGCGATCACCGCACTGATCGATACGATCCCCACCATGGAATTCACCCCTACTTTTCCAAAGACAAACGCTAACGGGTCGCTGACATTGAGCTCTTTGTAAGAGACCATCCCCGTCAACGTGAATGCCAAGATGATGTAGATCACCGTACACAAGATCAACGTAAGTATTGTCGCTCGAGGAATATCCCGCTGAGCATCGCGACACTCTTCAGCCGTTGTCGAGATTGCGTCGAAACCGATGTAAGCAAAAAACACCGCTGCGATCCCTTTGAACACACCTTCGAGTCCATTGGGTGCAAAGGGATGCCAGTTCGAAGGTTGAATATAAAAGAACCCCACAAGTACCACCAAAGCGATCACAGCCATCTTCAAGACAACCATCGCGTTGCTCACTCGCTTCGATTCTTGAATCCCGATAATGACCAAACCCGTCACAAAGACGTTGATCATCAGCGCAGGCAAATCCAAAATCACCCGCCATCCATTCCAACTTGGAGCAGACTCCCACGCCTTGACATGATTGAGCAACTCCTTGCTTGGCTCTTGCCCCGCAGCAGTGAGCTTTGCTATCTCCGCCGGAGCCCGCGAAGCACTGTAGTAGTCTTGTACCAACCACTCTGGAATGTCGAAGCCCAATCCGATACTTCCCAACCAACCTTGCATTCCTTCGAGGACGTTGACGAAGTACCCCGACCAAGCAAAAGCTAGCACGCTATTACCGATCGCGTATTCCATCAGTAGATTCCAGCCAATCATCCAAGCCGTCAGTTCGCCAAACGCCACAAAGGCATACGTGTAGGCACTTCCACTGACCGGTACGCTCGATGCGAACTCAGCGTAGCACAATGCAGAAAACAAACAGGCGATAGCCGTGATGACAAACAATAGACTGATCGCCGGGCCACCTTCGAAAGAAGCTGAGCCGATCGTCGAAAAAATACCCGCCCCAATCACAGCCGCGATTCCGAAACAAGTCAAATCGAAAAGCGTCAGGCTGCGGACCAACCCGTGCGATGCTCGCCCCTCGAGATCCTGCTGGATTTCTTCGTGGGTTTTTCGTCGAAACAAACGAGACCGGATCGTTTCCCAAGACATTGCCGATCCCTTTCTTTCAATGATTTCTTTGAGAAGTTTCAAGCCAATTTTGCCCGGATGGCAATTCGAACCACCGAATTCACTACTACTCAAGCGATTTTCGGTTGCTAGCTGGTCTACGCGAATCGATGATTTGTCGGTAAATTATCAGTCCATTCTCTGAGACATAATAACTACATTCCATTCTGGCCGAAACACTATGAAAACGGACGAGTTGCGAGAAAAATACCTTTCCTTCTTCCAAAGCAAAGGACACCATCGCCAAGCGAGCGATGTTCTAGTTCCCACATGGGATCCCTCCGTTCTGTTCACTCCCGCCGGAATGAACCAATTCAAAGACCACTTTCTCGGCAAAGTAAAACTCGACTACACCCGGGCAACGACTTGCCAAAAATGTCTTCGAACCGGTGATATCGATAACGTCGGTCGTACCGCTTATCACCATACGTTCTTCGAAATGCTCGGAAACTTTAGCTTCGGGGATTACTTCAAACCTGAAGCCATCGCTTGGGCTTGGGAATTCCTCACCGATAAGAAATGGCTCGGAATCCCTGGAGAACGGCTTACCATCACCGTCTACAAAGACGACGACGAAGCCGCCAAGATTTGGAATGAGACCATCGGCGTTCCGATGTCCCGCATCACCCGAATGGACGAAGCCGATAACTTTTGGCCCGCTAGCTCCCCGTCCCAAGGTCCCGATGGCGTTTGCGGTCCATGCTCCGAAATCTATTACACGTTGGATAATGGGAAGAATGTCGAGATATGGAACCTCGTCTTCACCCAATTCAACCGTGTCGGTGAACCACCGAACAACTTGAAGCCACTACCGAGCAAGAATATCGATACAGGGATGGGACTTGAACGATGCGCCAGCGTCATGCAAGGCGTTCCTACGAATTTCCATATCGATATCCTAATGCCGATCGTTCAAGCTGCCGCAGAAGTCTGCGGTATCTCCTACGAATACGAAAGCGATAACGGCCGACGGTTGCGCCGCATCACCGATCACGTCCGCGCTTGCTCTTTCGCAATCCATGAGAACGTTTACCCAGGTCCGAAGAAGGCCCGCTACGTTATCAAACGACTCCTCCGACGAGCAGTCCTCGACGGTCACCAAATAGGACTTCGCGACCCATTCCTCCACCAACTCGTCCCCGTCGTCGCCGAGATGATGAAAGGATCATATCCAGAATTAAGTGACACCGTCGATCGCGTAGCGAGTGTCATGAAACGTGAAGAAGCAGACTTCTTTGCGACCATCGGTGCCGGTTTGGATCGGATCGAAAAAGTCTTCCACGACATGACCAGCTCGCAGCGCTCACTCGTCGATGGCGCAGAAGCAGCCACTCTTTACCAAACACACGGTGTTCCCCCAGAACTCTTCCAACAAATCGCTGCCGAGAGAAATTTCAATTTCGATTGGGATGGCTACAAAGAAGCCATGGAGAAACACGGGAACGCCAGCGGCGGAGAAGTGATCGAGCTCTTTGAAACAGGCCCTATCGAAACACTCAAAGAAGCTCTACACAGCTCCGAGTTCCTCGGCTACGAGAAGTCTCAAGCTCCCGCCCAAATCAAAGGTATCATCGTCGGTGCTCCCAAAGACGATCGTCTTGTCAGCTCCCTGTCGACCGACACCGAAGCTGACCTGTTCCGCATCGTTCTCGACCGCTCACCGTTCTACGGCGAAAGTGGTGGACAAGTCGGTGACGCAGGGAAACTACAAAGCCCCAACGGTTCCTTCATTGTCACCGATACTCAAAAAAGCGGTGACTTGATCGTCCATTACGGACAAATGGAAAAAGGAACGTTGCGAGAAGGGGATACGATCGAAGCGATCGTCGATGAGAATCGCCGAAATGCAATCCGACGCGCCCACTCCGCAACACACGTCATTCACCACGCTTTGCAAACCAAACTCGGCAAACACGCACAGCAACAAGGTAGCAAAGTCGACTCAGATTGGCTCCGGTTCGACTTCAGCAACCAAGATCCACTTTCCGAACAAGAAATCATCGAGATTGAAAATCTCAGCAACCAACGGGTCTCCCAAGCCGCTGGAATCCGCTGGGATACCGTCTCGCTTGCCCAAGCTCGCGAAGTCGGTGCGATGATGCTCTTCGGCGAACGCTATCCTGACCCCGTTCGAATGGTCTCCATGGGAGATTTCTCCCGCGAACTCTGCGGTGGAACTCACGCAAGCAACACCGCCGAAATCGCGACTATCGAAATTCTAAGTGATGAGAGTGTCTCGGCCGGTGTGCGACGTGTCACTGCCCTAACCGCTCAACGTGCTCTCGAGTACAGGACCAAGATCGAAGCTCTCGCAGCACAGGCAGCCGAGAAACTAGGTTGCTCCATCGAACAACTCGGAAACCGTACTGCCGATCTCGTCTCGGCGATCCGGAAACTAAAACGCCTTACCCAATCCACAGGTAACGGCGAAGCTCTCCCGGATAAGATCGGGCAGTCCAAGACGGCAAGCGGTCCGAAACCCAATTACACCAACCTGCGAGCTGCTCTACGACTCGCCGCACGTACACTCAACGTCTCGCTCGACGAAGTAGCAAACAGAATCGACGCGTTGCTCAGCGAGGAAGTTCTTTTGCACAACCAACTCGCCCAATTCTCCAAAGGAAGCAGCTTCGATATCGATCAACAACTCGATCAAGCTACCCTCGTTGGGGACTCACTATTGGTCGTTGCGCAAGTCGACAATGCAAACCCAGCAATGCTAAGGCAATGGGTCGATCAAATCCGCAAGAAAGCTTCCAAACCGGTAGCAGTCCTGTTCGCTACTGGCGAACCAGGAAAGGTCACCTTGATCGCAGGATTGAGCCCCAGTCTTGTCGAGCGAGGCCTAAGCGCTGGAAAATGGATCAGCCCTGTTGCCCAAGCTGTCGGCGGAAGTGGTGGTGGGCGGCCTGACTTGGCTCAAGCCGGAGGGAAACAGCCCGAGCAAATCCCCGATGCACTCAAGGTTGCGGTCGATACTTGGCGTTCCCTGATGAATGCTTGAACCATCGAAGGTACCTAACCCATGGATTCCCTATTGCTTGCCCTCGAAACCAGTGGTCGAGCAGGGTCCGTAGCACTGCTCAAGGCCCCCGTGGCCTTGAGCGCACTGGCGGTAAGCCCCAGCCAACCTTCGAGCATCATCGATTCCATCCCACTCGATCATCGATGGGGGTCTGCCAAAACCCTTGCTCCAGCCATCGATCAACTCTTGAAACGTCAGTCTCTTTCACCAAAAGAGCTCGATGGGATTGGTGTAGTACAAGGCCCAGGATCCTTTACCGGATTACGTGTCGGAATCGCTACCGCGAAACTCATGGCCTACGCGCTTGAAATCCCCATCGTCGCCGTCAACACGCTTGATGTCATCGCGACAGATCTCATGAACCACCCGCAAGAATCGGTTCCCACAGAAGGGCACATTCTTTACGCAGTGATCGATGCCTTTCGAGGCCAATCCTTTTTCGCGCGGTATCTTTTCGCTGGTAATGCGTGGATTGCCGGTTCGGGAACCGAAATTGCCGACAATGAACTCTTAGCGCAACGGATTTTGGATGAATCCACAACGAATTCCCATGCCCCCAAAGCTATCTACATCGCCGGCCCATCGATCGGTAAACTACAGCAAGCCATCGCCCAACATCCTCGAGCAACCGAGTTATCACAAGCACTTCGGATGGTGACTATCGAACCGACCGCTCAAACGGTCGCCTTGCTATCCACTGCGGAATTCGCCCGTGGGAACATCCAACCACCGTTCGCTCTCTTACCGCAATACTACCGCAGCAGCGCAGCGGAAGAAAACCGCGCACCGAGCAAGCGATAATGCTACAATCGAGCGGGCTGCATACGAAAAGCCGTTAAACAATTGAACGGACTTTAGCCAGTTTCTTAGGCTAGGCCAACGGTCGTAGGACTTCGTCCCAAGAGTCGCATACCATGCAAATTCTCATCCGCTTCGTCCTCCCCCACACTTGCATCTTGCTACTCTTCGCAAGCTGTCTGAATTCTTCAGCTTTCCCCCAAACCGCTACCGAACCACCTCAGCAAAACTTTGCAGCCGCGTTTCCGGAACTTTCCAAAGCCATCGAAGCTAAAGACCAGTCCGGCATTCGGGGTGCTTTTTCTCAATTGAGCGTTCAAGATAGACAGCGGGTGCTAACAGCCTTACACAGTTCGCGTCTCTACCCAAACAACCCTGACAACAATAATTCCCTGTCGTCCCGAAGCACAGATGATCCGAATCTACCGCGCGGTGGAGCGTCCTTGGCGAACTTTAGCGAACTGATGCAATTAATTGAGACAACTGTCTCGCCGGATGTTTGGTTGAATGCTGGCGGGACAGCAACCATGTCACCATTTCGACAGGGAGTTCGGATCAACCCCGAGGGAATCATCGAACGGTTAGAAGCATCCTCGATCCTGATCGGCGATTCCAAGACTGGTTCGTCCAATTTAAAGAACATCGCCACATCCAAACCGAAGTTACGGTTTCCCGGCGATGACTCAGCCGAGGCAACTGCACCTTCCATACTGCTTACTGAACTTGGTCAATGGCAAAGCCCCACTCCACTGCGTTGGGTGTCGCTTCGAAAACTCGACCGAGAACTCGCGCAGCAGGTCGCCCAGGGCAAATCAGGGTCGATCGCAGCAGAGTTGCTTGGCGGACTATGTCGCATCGACTACGTCATGATCGACCAAGAGCGAGGCGATTGCTGGATTGGTGGCCCAGCAGGTAATCTAGCAGCCTCCCGCCGAGGTGACTTGTTACACCGCGATCTGTTGCTTCCACCAGTCCTACTCGAAGACCTGCTGGTCGTCGCAGCCCATGTGCTTAACGCTCAAGGTGAATTCGGTTGCTCGATCGATCCAGATCCAAATCGACTCGTTGCAGCCTATCAAATGGCAAACAACAAATCCTCCCTTCGATTGCTCCAGCGCGATCCAGAGCGATGGGTAGAAGAGTGGAAGCAAAAACTTGGGCCTCAAAATGCCAACATCGTCGGAATTCCTCAAAACTCACCTACTGGATTCGCCTTGATTGTGGCGGATGCACATATGAAACGATTGGCCTTCGGCCTGGAGCCAAGTGTCGCGGAGGTTGCCAACTACTGGCGGGAATCCGATAAACTCGGTTCGGTCCAACAGCAATCCATGGTTCGTTGGTGGTTCGCTCTATCGAATCATCCCATCGAACACGATCCAGCGAACCACCTCTACCGCTTTTCGAAATCCAATGTGCGAGTCTTGAGCGAAACACAATGGATCAACGCCAGCGGCCAACGGCTCGTTTCAGCTTCCCCGGATGCGGCTACCGATGCGTTTGCGAAGAACTTCACCTCCCATTTCGATAAGCTTCAGAAGGCAGTGCCGAGTTACGGGAGACTTCGGCACATTTTCGATCTTGCAGTCGCCATGGAAATCCTGCGGCACGAAATCGACAAAGAGCTCTTTCAGCCATTCGAAGTTCTAGGAACCCCCAAGTATGCTCCTCGGTTAGCTGTTGCACCCAAATCGATTGATTCAGTCGTTGCTACACGGAATCGCATCGACGGCGGCATGTCGGCGATCGTCAGTGGCGGAGTCTCCATCGAACCGAACCTTGTTACAAAGAAGTTGCAAATTCACAGCAAACTGGCTGATCGGTTAGTGTTGCCTAATACGAGTGACTCGCCATCTCCCGCATCAACATCAGCGGGGTCACCCTACGCCAAGCCTACGTTTGAAACGCCGTTTTGGAAATAATCCTCTTCGCTCAACGTTCAAAATCCATGACAGAACACGGAAGTCAAGCCGACGACACGAACAACGAGGAATACTTTTCCTTAGAGGACCTTGGTGCGATCTATGCAAATGCCTTGCAGGGAGTACCTGAGTCTGAGCAAGTTCCCATACAGCGTCGCACCGAAATCGAGCCAACTGCCGAGCAGTTGACTTCTACCATTGTGGTCCAAGGTGAGACCGATGGCACACCGGTCACATTGACGTCGATTATTGAAGCAATCCTTTTCGTCGGGCGTCAGGATGGGCTTTCGGTGAGCCAAGAAGAACTGCAACGGATCCTCAAAGAGTTTTCCGAGTCTGAAATCCAATCAGCACTTCACCAACTCCAAGGTCAGTTAGTTGAGCAGCAAGCTAGCGTACGAGTCATCCAAGACGACCGGGGATTTCGATTAGAACTTTCACCTGATGTAGAAACATCGCTTGAGAATCTGCAGACCGGCCCAGTGCGCGAGACAGTCTTGTCCCAACCAGCCATCGATTGCCTAGCCTTGATCGCTTACCAACCGAATATCCTTCGCGAGGAACTCGAGAAACAGCTTGGGCAAAACCTTAAACCCATCCTGACTCAGTTGGAAAAGCGAGGTTTGATCACCGAAGTAGATTCCAGGTACACCACCAGCGATCGTTTTCTAGAAATCGTCGGGCTCGATTCTCTCGACGACTTGCCCCACTCTAGCCTTTAGTCTCCCTTTCACTTCGCGGGGCGTCCTCTCCCTGGGCATCCTCTCCTAAGGGCGTTCTCCGCTCGGGGTTTGGTTGCATAAGACATCGGTCCGTCTTCACACGTGCGCTAGCGATTCTGCTGAGCCATCAGACTCAGGTTTGGAACGCCAAGCGATCAAGCCTAAAAACAACAGCGTGGCTAACCATCCCGAGATCTGCACACCGAGCAAGAGGTTCGAGGAAACCGTATAGAGGATTCCTGGAGCCAATAAGAATGCCCACAGCCATAGGAATAGTACTCCGGCTGTATTTTTCTCCCACAACGAATACTGCGGGGATCGCGTAATTCTAAACAGGCAAATCAGGGGAAGGATGAATAGCAAATCATCATACCAGCGATGGTAAATCCACATGCGAGCGACAATTGCGGTTGCCCCCAAAAGTACCCAAAGATCAACATGGCGATGGCGATAGATCCAAATTCCTAACAACACCAAGATCGCTAAGGAAACCCATAGGTTCCATGACCTCAACCCTAAACTTGAAAACAGATCATGAACCGTTCCATACCCACCCTTGATCGAACCGTAATGCGTCCACCTTCAGCCTTTGCTACCCAACGCTTGACCAACCGAGTCGGATCCGCCTGACCCTTCGAACCTCGCAATATTCGCATTTGAAACACAATGGCAACAAGGGTCAGCACTGCATAACCTAAAACAACCCACGTCCCCCGCGACCAGCGAGGAGAACGGAGTAAAACCAACCAAAAGAATGGTGCCGCAATTGTAGGCTGAACTAAGGATGTCAACATGAACACCGAGCCGACCGAAAGCTCCTTCTTCGATACTACGGGACGAGTAAGAATCAGCACAGCGTATAAGACTAACGGAAGTACGAAGGGTATCAACTGTCCGTTGCCAATCGCAGCCCCGGTAGCGTAGAAAGCAAACGGCATGAGCCCTAAAAACCATCGCTCAATCTTCGATCCCACCTTCGCTGATGGTTCGCCCATTAACGACTTTCGGAACGGCAAAGTATCGGTAGCTCTGGTAGGACAGCCAAGCGACGGCCAGAAGAATCATCAGGAAACAGGCAGCAACCCAAACCCTTTGCGGGAAAAGCAATCGCCGGAACCCTCTTTCGCTCCCCTCCGTACCGTTTGAATCCGTCGCGTGCCCCATGCAAACCCCACCTTACACGATCGAACAATCCAAAACGTCACAGCATCCGCCAAACACCATGGTCGCACGAATCGCTGACGTTGATAGCCGCCTGCCTTTCAAGTGTCTGACGCACAATCCTAAGCCAAGTTTACCGCAATGGCTATCTTAAAAACCATCAGCATACATGGGCTTTCACAGTCCTTTCGTCCTATGGGAAAGTATCTGCAAAAAGCCCGGTATTAGATCCGCGTGCACGGCAGTTTTGACCTAACAAACGAGTTGTTCCATAGCAACAGCCACTCGTTTGTTTTGAGATCGCTTCGATTCGGAGAGTTGAGCTTCTGCAAGCACTCACTTCTAACCTCTAGCTATCGACTGTTTCTTCGTCGTTTCGCTGATGCATCGCGTCGCGTTGCTATCTCGTCGATATGGTCTAGATCAACCAGTGATGCGAAATAGCGATCCAAATCTTGGTGGCGATTGTTGTCGACGGACGGCTTTTCCAAGCCCTCTGGGTTTACAGATTGCTTGGATGGCACTGAATCCAGTAAAAGCGAATTCGATTGCCCGACGAATTGTCCGACGAATTTACCGTCCGACATTCCTTCGGATTGTCCATTCGATTTACCATTGATCCAAGTGATGATTCTCAGGACATCGAGCGGTGTCAAGAATCCATCGTTATCGGTATCGAAGTACATCGAAGCACTGTCGGCTGAACCAAGAAGCCTCTGGGCACCTACCTGATTGATTCGATCGATCGTTTTCAGGACGTCACTTGGGGAAACAAAATCATCGTTATCCACATCGACAGGAATCCTGGAATTGTGCCAACCTTGAAGCACCCCATTCAACCAAATCTCGTTGACTCCATTCCCCGCATAGATTTTATCAAGCGCGTTGGAATGATGAATCTCATCATCCTCAAGGCCAGTGATCAAGACGTTTACCCCACCTTGATCTTCGATGTAGTTTTCGCCATCGCCCGCATCGATATCGTCGTTACCGGTACCGGTTCGAATGATGTCGTTTCCGACGCCAGTCGTGATCGTATTATCCCCATGCAGGTCAGTAATGACGACCGGAAGGTCCTGAACAAATATCCAATCGTTATCTCGCCCCGAGTCAATCGTAAGCTGGATTGGAAAAGCCCCTAAGACAGAAACAAAATCATCTCCGCCGAGCAAGAATAATTGAACCTCACCGATGTCTGCGGTCGAATAGGTGCGTTGCTGACTCGTCGTTCCATTCCACAACGCTTGAAACTTAAGACTGTTGGCTTGTGCCTTCCAAGACACGGCATCCGGTCCTGTAGTGCCAATTACCACAAGGCGGTCCTCTGGAAACTCAGATGTTTCAATGGCAAGCTTCGGGATCGATCCAAGGTCGTTCGATTCTTCAAGATTATTAAGAACGAGTTGCTCAACGTTCAGATGTTCAAACCGACCGTTGGCACTTTCCAGTTTTCCATCCGTTATCCAAACAGGCACGTCCCGCAATTCCAGCTCGGCTGTATCTCTCCCATCAAATCCATCAAAAGCTATCTTCTGTATACCCAAAGCTACTTGTCTGATGAGCAACTGATCATCCCCAAGACCCCCGTGCAGACCGAGAGACAATAGTCCCGCATGATGCGACAAGGAAACCGTATCATCACCTTGCCCAAGAGCCATCTTCAGATCGTTCACATCACCAAGATGGATCGTTGCGTTGTCGGTGTAAATACCGTCGGAGACCAAGTTCCAAACGCGTGCTGCGGTCGCCATCGAATCATCAATATGCAGTTTCTCAAAGCCTTGTAGTGAAACGCCCAACGGACCGCCGTCGCGATGACGAAGTCCAGTAGTAGACAATTCAAGCAACTCGCCAGGCATCACGGAAGTAAACCGCGATTCCTGAGCTACCACAGGCCCAACGACAGCCGCACTACCGAGACTTTGTATATCGATCACGCCCGGTCCCAGCAAACTTGCAAACGATGTCAATTCTTTGCCGGTAGTAGGTTCCGTATAAAGGAGAATATCGTTCAAGACCGTCTGGCCAACTACGTGATCGGAGATGATGTACAGGCGATTAGATGAAGCCCCGATTCCTGACTGTGCTTTCACTGAGACATCTTGCGCCCAAATCCCCCGCAGCGGTGCTTCGCCACTTGGCCCCGATCCATTCGCGGTGGGTGGCACATAGCTTACCACGGCACCAAACGGAGCGGTCACCTCAGTCGTTCCTCCAGCGACAATGGATCCAACCTGAAGATCTCCCAACACTTGTTCAACGATAACATCCCCACCAGCTGAGATCTGAATTTCTTCGTTAATCAGCATCAAAACAGGCTCGGCAGCAAGGGCTCCTTGTTGGTAAGTCAAGGAGAAATCCGATACGGTCTGAATGGAGGATAGTCCTCCCGCCCCACCGGTGAAACCGATAAAGGCCGAATCCCCAAGCACAGTATCCAGGTCGATATTGCTGTAGGTGCGAGTAAATGTCTGATTCGTAGTCATATCCCTAAGATTCTCGGTGATCGTTTTCCCCTTGGAGTCGTAAATCAATTCCACATTGATCGTGTCGCCGCTGTAGAAATTCACATTTCCAGTGGTCAAATAAGATCCCGCCGAATTGGTGGTCACGAAATTAGACCCCCGAGTATGTCCACTATAGATATTGATTTGATATGCAACCGTGGGTGCAGACATACCCGAATAACCGAGCCCACCACCAACCGCCCCAATAGCGTCTATTCCCTGATTTTGGAAAGCTAGAGTAATCCCATCAGCCCCCTTAGCTCCGGATGCCGTGTAATTAAAGTTGACCACAAACCCGCCCTGTGAAGGGATCGCTATCTTCTCAGGATACCAAACGGCTTGTGCCTCATTCGCATTCCCATCGGTTAGCACCAGCGCACTGGCTGTCGAAGATCCGATGTTCGGCTGAACAGACACCCAAGAGCCAAAGCCAGTTAAGTTAGCAGGTGCTGGTGCACCGACTGTACCGCTTGTCCTTAGGTTTAGGGATCCAGCCTCCAAATTCACTGGTCCATCAATCAACTGAAAATTGCTGATCGAATGAGTCGCGGTAGAACTTCCGTTACCAATGGCTTGCCAAGAAATCTCGGCGGAATCGCTTCCCAAAAGCTTGGTCAAAGCGATGTTTTTCTTCGTGATCGTAGCGGTCGCAAAGGTTACCGTATCAGTGAATTCAGCGGTTACCGATTGTGTAAAGTAGTCGTAGGTCCATACTACCTGAATTGGATTACTGGAAGTTAGATCTACATTACCAAGCGATTGACCGGAAGTGGCGGTTGCGATTTCCGAAGTGTTCAAGAAATCAGCCCATTGCCCAGTCCCACCAGAATTTCCAAGATTGAGAACCAAGGCTAAACCAGGTTGCTGACCATTCCCCAAATTCAATGCAACTCTTGATCTCGAACCCGTTGCCTGATACAGGAATCCAAAAATGAATTTGTCGCTAAGATCAACAAGCTCTTCTTTTACATACGTGATGGTCGCATATTCATAAGTGGCGGGAATACCGTCCGGTGTTTCGTTGTTCGTCAAAGTCAAAACATCGGTGCCCGTCGACGACTCCGTGATAGTGAAACTTGAATTCACTGCGTTCGCTGTCCAGCCCGTTCCATCGGAATTGAACCCCGAAAACGAACTTCGCTTTCCAGCAAATTGATCGATCGTTGAATTAGCGCCTACGACTTGTAAATCCAAAGCACCCGCAATCGTCCATTCACGAATTCTCAGTTCTTCGTCGGTACTCAACCAAGCATCACCAAGAGCAAAAACATCGACTGCATCCGTTGCAGTGAAATCCATGGGCTGATCACTACTCCCCATATCTCCTCCTGAGATCATAGAGAGGACGCTAGACG
>CAIJIZ010000071.1 GCA_903820735.1 uncultured Pirellula sp. | reverse complement strand
TTCAGGGCGAATTATTCGGAGAGCAAGTGAGCGCGATGGGGAATTTAGAGGGATTAGAAGGATCAGAGGGAACGGGTGCGTCGACGAGTGGCGGTGGGTTTCAAGGTGGAAGCGAGGTTCAGTCGCATGAGCTTGTTGTCTTCGAGTATGAGGTAGCGGTTCGCCCTGAGGACATCGACATTGTTGGACACGTGAATAACGTCGTATATGTGAAATGGATGCAAGATGCAGCCGTAGCGCATTCAGCAGCGTTGGGTTGGCCATTTCGTCGCTATCAAGAATTGGGGGCAGGGTGGGTCGCAAGGCTACATCAAATTGAATACTTGCAACCGGCGATGCCTGGAGATCGCGTTGTGATCAAGACATGGGTAGCGGACATGAAGCGGGTGACATCGACACGTCGATATAGGATGGTACGTTATGAGGGGGAGGATCGCAAAGAAGTTTTGTTAGCCGTTGCGCACACTCAATGGGCATTTATCGATTTTGCGAAACGCTTGCCGCGTCGTATCCCGGAAGAGATGTTTACAGCGTTTAAGTCGATTGAAGGATAGCGAGTCCGCGTAGGGTGTGGTGAAGCGGTCTGCCGATCAACTTCAGAACCACCGCGATGACCCAATTACATATCATTTCATCTGCCACTTCCAACACACCGGCCGCGAAACCCACCGGTCCGCGCACGAACTCGAATAGGTTCCAACTCCCTTTGCGTCTTCGTGTCTTTGCGTGAGCCATCCGCACAAGCTACGGCCTAGCCTTATACGCTTGGCACCCCTTCGCCCGCTTGGGCGGGAGCAAGGGGCGGGGGGGATGAGGGTGGGAAGAGCACTGGACGACGCTGGATGCTGCCTGTTGCACTTCAATCATAAGCAAGGACAGCAGGATAGTTATCGCACTCTACTATGTAGTTCGCAAAACAAAAACTGCGCGTGTTCACCCACCTCCTCCCCTGGTCGCTTCTCCTCCCCTGGTCGCTTCTCCTCCCCTGGGAGGAGAAACGGGTTCGCGGTTTTCTTTGCGTCTTCGCGTCTTTGCGTGAGCCACTCAATCCCCTCGCACGGCCACAGAGGGCCATGATGCTACGGAGATGTGCTACGGGCTTTCTCACGCTGACAACTCTCAATGGCTTGATCCATGCTGATGGTTTGGTCATTGCTTGGTGTATTATACTTGTTGCAAGATCGGAAGGTTCGACCGTTTCACCACACCCTGCACGTTTGGTGGCCCACGCAAGTACGCACCTCGCCGCGCCCTTCATTCGCAAATGGAACCCTAGACAATGTTCTCACGTCGCAGTTTTCTCCAAGTTGCCGGTTCGACAAGTTTGTGCGCGATAAGCTCCCCGGCGTGGGCCTATCGCCGTATCCTCGGCGCGAATAACCGATTAAATATCGGTGCGATCGGAGTCGGAGGACGCGGTGCGGGGGATCTCGATGCTGTCGGCTCGGAAAATATTGTTGCCCTTTGCGATGTGGATCGCAATGCGCTCGATGCCGCGGCAAATCGATATTCAGTCGCAAAGAAATACGTCGACTACCGAAGTCTACTTGAGCAGTCCGATCTTGACGCGGTTGTCATCGGCACCCCTGATCATCATCACGCTCCGGCCACGTCGCGCGCTCTGCGACGCGGATTGCACGTGTACTGCGAGAAACCTTTGACGCATACCGTTGCCGAAGCGAGGCTCATTACAGAGCTTGCGAAAGAAAAAGGGGTCGCGACCCAGATGGGGACACAGAATCATGAACACCCTGGATATTTGCGCCTTGTTGAGCTTTTGCAAACCAACGCAATCGGGCCAGTCCGATCTGTGCACGTCATCACCGACCGACCTGGTAAGTGGTGGCCCCAAGGGGTCGCAATACCCGCGGAACAACCCGCCGTTCCCGAGCACTTGAACTGGGACTTGTGGCTCGGGCCTGCCGCTACACGCAGCTATCACAGCGCCTTCGCACCTTTCCGGTGGCGAGGTTGGTGGGACTACGGTTGTGGAGCTGTCGGCGATATGGCGATCCACTTGATGGATCCGGCCTTCTGGGGACTGAAACTCGGTGGGCCTGTGACGGTCCGTTCGGAAGGCCCTAGACCAGATCCTTACTCTGCACCGAAGTGGATGCATACCGTTTTCTCCTTCGCTCAGCGCGGTGAACTTGCACCGGTCGATGTCCATTGGTACGAAGGGGAAACGAGCCCAGAGAAGTCCATCGCTGATGACTTGCCTATGAACGGTTCACTGTTCGTTGGGGATCTTGGCAAGATCGCCATCGCGCATGATGGAATGCCAAAATTGTTGCCCGTCGATCGATTCGCGGAATTTACTCCGCCTGCACCCTTCTTGCCAGCTTCTCCAGGGCACCATAAACAATGGATCGAAGCGGCCAAGGGGAATGGCAAGGCCAGCAGCTCGTTCGACTATTCTGGACCGTTTACCGAAGTCGTGCTGCTTGGCAACGTGGCTTATCGCAGCGAAGCTGAAATCACCTACGATCCAGCCAAGATGGAGATCACCCAAATCCATTCGAGCAATCCAACGAGTAGTCTTTCCCAAGCGGCGTTGCTTACGGTTGCCAATCGTTTGCTTACCAAAGAGTATCGCAAGGGGTGGGAAGTTTAAGAGGAGCAATGATGGCGATCGAAGTTATCAACCAAGTCGACGCGGTACGCGTGGCGGTATTCGAGGTCGAAGGACTATCGGTTTGGAAACCGACGGCGGAGTTCGACGCTTGGATCGCCCAGCAATGTGCTTGGGCGGCGGATCGGTCATCCAACGAGCCAACAAACGGCCAGCCGGGCAGCAGTTTGCAAAGTGCCCACGAAGTTCTCCGCGAGGGAGTCCGCAGCATGCTGCGACTTGGGGGCTACAAACCTTCCGGGCGCAATAAGCCTGCGCAAGAGTATTTGGCTAGGTGTCTGGAAGAAGGGAAATTTCCTCGGATCAACCCTGCCGTCGATTGCTTAAACGCTTTGTCGGTTAGGGTCGGAATCCCGATCTCGATGCTCGATCGCGATGCGTTCTCACATCGGCTCGTTATCCGGCTGGGTAACCCTTCAGAATCCTATGTTTTTAATACTTCCGGCCAATCGCTTGAACTCGAAAATTTGGTAGTCGTCTGTGGCGGGGGGAATGAGGAAAAACCCCTAGGGAGCCCCGTGAAAGACTCGATGGCGGGGAAGATTCATGAGACGGTTTCGCGGATCGTGTGTATTCTATATGCGCCTAGGGATGGCGTGACGGACGATGCTTTGCAAGGTTGGGCCCAAGAGCTTCGCGCAAACATTGAGCGTTTTGCGGTACTTGGTTCCGCGTAAATCCTTCGCGGCGCTAGGGCTGCGGTGAGACCTTGCGGAAAGAATCCTCAGTCAAAAAGATGATTCACTGTCCCCTAAAAATAAAATAGACTAAACAACAACTTACTCTCATGAAGTTACGAATGGACCGGCTTGTGGTACGTCTTGCTTTCTCCGCTTTGCAGACGAGGGTTCTGCAAGCGTTCATACTGTGTGCGATCGGATTGGTTCTGTTTGCAATCGAAGCGAGCTTGGGTGTCTCGTTCTTAGGGAGTGCAAGGACCCTTCAGGCTCAAGACCGAGGGATCGCCGGGGTGTCTTATGATCGGCTTGGGTACACCCAAATTGAGCGGGTCCAAGATGTCATCGAGAATTGGTCGGCGGATCGTCATTTATATGTCAAAGGTGAGCTTGGCCCGAGCGAGCGTCAAATGCGCGAGCTCGAGGAGTGGCTCAAGGAGAATGCTCCTCATTGGACGATAGTTTTGATCGATGATGCGGCGGGAGAATATTATGTCGCAGCCGACGGTCGCTCGCTCTTCGGTATCGATGCCATCGAAGTCGCTTTAGGAATGGGATTGAATAATCAAACGGCCTTCGGTCAGCTTGAGCACCCCGTAACGCACGAGACCGACGGCGCGATTTTTGTGTTGATGCTCAAGCAACGCAAGTTCAGTTACTATGGTTCCGAGGCGCAGGATCGCCGAGGGTTAGGTGAGGCCAACTGGTTCGGTTCGCTCGATCAGCCTGCTTTGCGAGCGATGCGATCGGGCGGTCGGGTCATGGATGCAGTCAAAGACACCGTGAAGTTAGTCAATCAGCGGTTGGACCGAATGGTTCAATCTGAAACCGAGGCGGCGAAAACGGAGGAATTGGAGCAGCAACGGGATCTGCAAGCTGGCACGGAGACCATCACGCACTTGCGAGAAGTCCTCGCTGATGTCGAGAAGGAATCGAAGGATTTTTTGCTCAGCAACAAAGCGGCTACAGGAGAGCTTACCCGCCCTCCGCTGGAGCAGTGGCGCAACCAGATCGAGACGCTTGCTGCCGAAACCAAGCTTGGTAATGCCAAGAATACGTTGCAGCCCCTGCGGGGGCTTGGGGTCGAGATGGATCGATACCTCAACGGTTACGCTGCGGTTCGGGGATACCAAGAAAACCGAAGTGAAATCGAACGTCAAATAACCGAACTCAATGCTGCACCGAATTCCGTAGCCCAGGCGAGCGTATTGCAAGCCAAGCGATCATTGGATGCGGCCGATACGAAGTTCCGCAACGGGGACTTGGATCTGGTCGAACACTTGCGAGGAATGGAACCGACGTTCCGAGAAGGCTATAAGTTGTTGGATGCAGAGAATGAGCGGATCGAAGCGAATCGCAAGTTCCAACGCTTGGTCTGGCAAGTCGTGCTAACGGTCGGTGGCATATTCAGTGCGATTACCGCAGGTATTTTGTGGATGTTTCATCGCAAACGCAAACCAGCCATGGATCGCGCGCTGGAGAACCTTAAGGAGCGCGAAGGTTCCGTAGCCAAGGAAACCGATGGGCTCGATCAGCTCTTTACGCAAAGCGGCGACTTGCTCGGTTCGCTAGATCGAATTCGGGAACGTGGGTATATCGGCAAGACCAAAGCGTTGAGTGAAGGGACTTTGGCAGACATCGACGATTTGTTCATCATGTCCAAGGAAGCCCGACG
>CAIJIZ010000070.1 GCA_903820735.1 uncultured Pirellula sp. | reverse complement strand
CTTCGCACGCAAGGCAAATTTCTCGTATCCCGATTCCTGACACTTCTTGATCAGCTCTTGAACCATGCCACCCGCCGTATTTGCATCGGATCGAATGATAATGTTGGCATCCTTCGTCCCCTTACCCTTGGACTTGAGCACACTAGCCTCAAGCTCCAACAACGGACGCAGTCCAGCAATGGTTGCCGTCTCCGGCCCCATATAAACAGACCCATTAAAAGCCAAGTTGATGACAATCGGATTCTCTAAAGGTGCTTCAGCTGGTTTCGCTAACTCACTGGTGGGCAATTTGATACTCTGATTCTGATCGTCCTGCGAAAAATTGATTAGAACCATGAAAAAAATGATCAACTGGAACACCATGTCGATCATTGCCGTCATGTCACCTTCCGCAGCTTTGGTATCGAATTTTCTTCGAATCGCCATCGTATCCCCCCAAATCCCACACGTGTACTTTGCGTCGCAATCAGCGCTGGAAAACCTCCTAACAAACTACTTGCTCGACTCTTCGAATCGCTCTAGCAACTGCTCCGCTTTCGAACCAGCTTGCATGATCTGCTTTTGAACCATGTTGCGGAGAATGTTGTAAATAACGATCGCGGGAATCGCCAAATAAAGACCAACAAGGGTCGTATAGAGAGCCTGCTCAATACCACCAGCGAGCGCACTTGGTTTAGGGGTCTGCTGACTGCTTGCGATGGTACCGAAGGAAGCCACCATCCCTTGAACCGTTCCAAGCAGCCCAACCATCGGACCAATGTTTCCGATCAATGCGATATAGCCAATCAAATGCTCGATCTTCATGGTCTCCGCATCTCCAGCAACCTGCATTGCATCCAAAGCAGCTTCTTTCCCCTTGCCGATTTGCGGTAAACTTGCATTGAGCAGGTTACCTAGGAAACTATCGTCAGTGGCGAGTAGCTCTGCGGCTGCCGTCGGATTGTTCTCGGCAAGGCTGGCCTCAACGCCCTGAACCAAATCATCGGGAACGAAGTTGTTCTTCTGCACCGCTATAATCGCCCGAACCACCAACGCAACCAAAACGATCGACATGATCAAGAAGGTTACTGCATACATCGTCCCCAATGCTTGCCATGTCTTGATAAGCATATTCTCGCTGGCGGGAGCCACGGTAGCATCAGCAGCTGGCTCTTGAGCAAGCCCTACTGAGCTCATCATGATCGTCAAAGCTGCTGATGAGATGCTCCGTCCGACTTTGGAGAAGAACATGGAACGGATCGAGCGAGAAAAGGCTGGCATGAGAACTCCAGTATGCATGTGGATTGGTGGGATGAAGTACCATTGGAAGAGTGAATGGAACGCCTGAGCGATCCTAGATCTGTACCGTGGCCCGCGTAGCTCGACACGGGGTTTGTTATTCTAACGAACTTATTCGTTGCCGGGATAAATGGACGAAATAAAACAGGCCGGAATGAACACAGTTTTTCGTTTCCACCCCTTCGAACGAACAAGTGGGGACTACTTCTTTACCCAAGGCGAGGTCGGGTAAAGCTTCTCCAACTTCTGCTTGGAGTCCGCTGCCCTTTGATTATCTCCAACCTTGGACCAAAGCTGCGTCAAGCGATACAGGGCTTCTGCATGCTGTTCGCTCTGCGAACCATACAACAAATCGGTTTTCAGATAAGACAAAATCGCCTCATCATTCCTCCCCGCACTCGCTAGCAAAGATCCGAGGGTGTTGAAAAGCTCCGCAAAAAGCTCTGCATCCGTGGAATCCCCCTCATCGACCATCTTCTCCAATTCGCCGATGGCTTCGTTCGCTTTGCCCTCTGTAGCATCGCATTGAATGACTCCAATTCGGGCCATCTTTTGAAACTTGAGCGAAATCGGGTCGGACACCTTCGCCTCCATTACGGCTTGGAATTTGCTCTTCGCTTCCGCATTCTGCTTTTGGGCCATCAATGCTCGCCCTTGCAGAAAATTCCCCTTCGTCTTGGCTTCAGGAAACGGCGCTGCGGCCAGCCCACCGTAATACCGAGCAGCTTGGTCCGGCACACCACCGGCAACGGCCAAGTCACCCATCATCTCTGCAACATTGTAAAAGAGGTAAGACTGTGGGTTATCTTTCACCCAATTGTTCAACAAGGACAACGCATTCTTCGGATCCCCTTTTCCTCGCATGGCAAACGCACCTGCAAGATATCCACGAAGGTACTGGTAATCCTGCTTCATGTCCTCCGACGGCAAGGATGCTCCGTCGATTTTCTTAAACTCCTCTGCCGCTTGATCGATCTGCCCTTGAGCCACAAGATCTTTCGTTCGCGATAAAGTTGGTGGCTCTCCTTCAAATAGAACTCTTAAAATCTCGTTCGTCGGAAAATTCTGATTGTTCCCCCGTACCTCAACTACCACGCGATCCCGATTCTTCTCAACGATCTTCCCTGTCACCGCAGCTCCCTTCATCGGAAAGACTCGATCTCTTTCCTGTGCGTTCAAGGCAGGCAAGATCATGAGCAACCCTGCTATTGCAATCGCTGAACTGCGTACCCTTGCAACGCTCTTGAGCTCTCCCCAAATCGCGGATGTCTTGGACTTCTTCTGGCTTGTCATACTGCTACTCGTAAAGGTACGGATGAAATTTGTAAAGGATTTGAATTGGACGTGAAAAGCTTGTTGTTACGGGTTCTTCGGTGCGGCCGATGGATCTTGAGCTTCCGAAGGCTTCCCTTCTGGTACAGGTAATCCAGCGATCCCCGTAGGTTGCTTTCCTG
>CAIJIZ010000069.1 GCA_903820735.1 uncultured Pirellula sp. | reverse complement strand
TGATTGTTCCCCCGTACCTCAACTACCACGCGATCCCGATTCTTCTCAACGATCTTCCCTGTCACCGCAGCTCCCTTCATCGGAAAGACTCGATCTCTTTCCTGTGCGTTCAAGGCAGGCAAGATCGTCAGCAACCCTGCTATTGCAATCGCTGAACTGCGTACCCTTGCAACGCTTTTGAGCTCTCCCAAAATCGCGGATGTCTTGGACTTCTTCTGGCTTGTCATACTGCTACTCGTAAAGGTACGGATGAAATTTGTAAAGGATTTGAATTAGACGTGAAAAGCTTGTTGTTACGGGTTCTTCGGTGCGGCCGATGGATCTTGAGCTTCCGAAGGCTTCCCTTCTGGTACAGGTAATCCAGCGATCCCCGTAGGTTGCTTTCCTGCCTTCTGCTGGATCTCGCGCAGCAAGCGATCGAATTCACCGCGCAGCACGGCCCCACCAAGCTCTGGGAAGCGAGAGTAGGTCTGCGTTATATCCGCGATCGCTGCATCGTAAAGTTTCTGCTTCTCCGCACCGCTATTCTCCGCGATCATCGCACGGCACTTGGCAATATTGAGCCGAGCTTCGAAAAACTCTTTCTGAAAATTAGGATATCGCACCGTGGTTTGCGCGATCTGGCCCCACCCCCAAACAAGCTTCTTTTTGTTCGCCTGCGGTTCCGCCCCCAACATCGCCATCTTGAGCTTCTCGACGTCCTTGCCTGCGGCCCACTGTTGCAAGTTCTTTGCTGCCTCAATCTGAACGGTGATGTTGTTCTGATTCTTGGTCAACGCATCAACCAACAGCTTGTTGGCTTCTTCAAACTTTCCTGCCCCTCGCTTGGTCATGGCTAACTTGAGCATCAACTCTTCGGGCTTGCGCTTGATCTTCTCTAATTCAGCAGGAGGAAGCTGCGAGAGCTTAGTGTAAGCCTTCTCGGCAATCCCCATCATTTCAGGAACCCTCGAAGCAAGTGAAGGGACTTTCTCCAAATTGTTGGCCAGCACAAGCATTGCAGCCCCCCCGGACTCGATGACGGCCGGATCGGAACTTACCCCCGTAAGCTGATCGATCAAAATGCGAAAGCAAGTCGCTAGCTTGGCTTGCTGCTCGGGATTCTTATTCGTCTCCAACTGCCCTTGCAACTCCGCCGAAAGATTTTGCAGCGACTTCGAGAGCATGCTGGTATCCCCCGTCTTATCGCTCAACTCCTTCATTACCTTGATCGACTCGTCGACTTGCTCAGCGGTCAACTCGGTTCGCCCCTGACCTGCCGATTGAACCATGGCTTGCAAGTTCAAACGATAAGTATCTAGCTGAAGGGCCGGTTGCAAATCGACAATCGCTTTCGACTGAGCGACCGCTCCCTTCGCAGGTTCATTGATTAAACGCAATGCATCGTCCAATCGCCCACCTTGAAGATATAACCCAACTAAGTCATTGGTTCCCTCAAGTGAACTATTCGCAAACTGCTCGGGCGCAAGCCCCCCCCAAGCATCGGTAAGAAGCTTCTCAGCACGAGCCCGCATCGCTTCTTCCTGTGGACTTATCTCTGTCTTCTCCTGACGGTGCTTATAACTCGCTTTGCGATATTCAGCCCATAGAATCCGTCCGAGCAAGAACGCGTTCTTCCCTCCACCAGATTGCTTGAGTCCAATGTACTTCTCGGCCTTATCGAAATCCTTCTCTCGCAATGCCAAACTCACCAATATATCGATCGCTTGCTCGGCTTCCGGCGAACCAGGAACGGTTTCTCTCAAGTAATTCGCTAGTCTCTCAAGTTGCACAACTAAGGCACTTTGACGTTCGGCCGGAGCGCTATCGATGAGCTGCCCTAGGGACATCAACGCAAAGGAGCCTGCCTTTTGAGCCGTCTCGGTTCCTTTCGAAGAGCGAATCACCGAATCGCTTATCGCAAAGGCTTCCCAATACTTCTGCAATCGCAAATGCAAATAGGCTTGCAAGAATCGAGTCTGCAGCAAATCCTCCCGAGAATCCTCGTCGCGGTAAAGCCGCAACGCTTTGTCATTGAGCTCGATGGCTTGAAGCCGATCGCGCTCCATGTCGGACTCAACAAGCTTGATTTGATCCTCGATCCCCTTACGATCTGCTTCCGGAGCATCTTTGAGCTGCTTTTCCAATAACTGAATGGTAGCATCTCCTTCCTCCGCACGATCTAATCGACTCCGTCCAGCTTTCATCGCTTCTGCGAAGCTGTTCGCATCGGGAACCTTGTTATCCTCGGTGTTCCCTTTAATCTCGATCCCAAGGTCCTTCAAATAATCCTTTGCGAGGTTACCCGCACGACCAGACTTCTTGGCAAGATTTTGAAAAACATCACGCGCATCGCGCTTTAAATTACGGATCTTCGCTTCATCCCCTTTGGGATCGAGCGTTTTGATCCAAGCGAGCCTCGCTTCGGCAACGGCGAGCTGCAGATCTTGCCACTCGGGCTTATCGCGTTCGCGCATGTCGACCATCTTTAGCTGCTCCTCACCTGCCATGATGGCCGCTTCGTACTTGCCCGAAGCCGCAGAGCTGTCGAGCCGAACAATGTCAGCAACCGCTTGGATCCTCCAAGTACGGAAGATTCCAGCATCTTCATTTTCCGCAACCCGTTTCAAGGTCTCTCTGGCTGCGTCGACCTGCCCTAACATGGCTTGAATCCGCCCGCGATTGAGCAGACTCAAGTACTTTGCTCCCGCTTGCTTACTGCTTTTATCTGCGACATCCGCAAGTTTCTTCTCGGCATCTTCAAGCCGTTGCTTCCATTCAGGGGAATTCGCATCGAATGTTTCGGCAATCAACTTGCTCCCAATTGCTTGCAGGATCTGCGCCTGACGATACTCCCGTTGCAGCTTTTCTCGCAAAGCGAGTCGCTCGGTTTCATTGGGTTTGACGTTCGCTCCTTGCATTTGCTCCAACGTCGGGCGCAAGGAATCGATCGTCGTGGTATATGTCTCGGCGGCCTGTTGCAGCGATCCCCGAGCTCGCTCCCGTTGCTCTTTGACTTTGTCAGCTAACTCCGGTTTCCTCGCGTCTTCCTTGGAGTCCTCGAGCAACTTCGTTCCCCGATCTAAATACAAATCAGCAAGCTTCAGCAACGTCTCGCCACGCCTTGGGTGCTGCGGACTATTCGCGAGGAATTCCTTGTAGCCCTGCTCCACCTGCACAAGCTTCGCATCCAGATCCTTTGCCGTGCGGACCTCCATTAACGACATTTGTAGCAGCATGACTTTCTCAAGCCCAATGTCTTCCTTCATCGATGCAGGAAGCCGATTTTGCTGAACACTCAAATCCAAGTACTTCAATGCTTGGTCGTAGTACCCTTCCTCTTTGAGCCGCTGAAGAAACTTCGCTGCCGGCTCCTCCGCCACGGCTTGCGATGGCACCCCCAACGCCGCATGCACACCTAGGAGTAGGCTACTGAGAACCAGGAAGCGAGATTTCCTGCCAGGCTTCTTCGTGTTCTGATGCATAAGTTTCGATCGCTACTTGGAAAAGGTGGATACAATACAGGTGATACAATACAGGAGACGAGTCCGCCCGTATTATAGCGGTATGGCCGTACAGATGGTACTTCCCTATTCCACGATTCATTGGCAGCTATTTCCTATGCCCCGACGAAGACGCGAACGATGGTACTCGCTCGATGGTCAACGCAAAATCCACGAAACAGCGTTGCGAGATAACAACGGTCCCCGACGGGTCGTGTCCCTCGTGGTCCTGCTCGTTCTGGTCCTGCTGATGATGCAGCAAGTCTCCGACCCTAAAAAAGTTCAAAAAGTTGCTACCGCAATCGGCTTGATGCCCTCCGAACAACGCAAGTCCCCCTCGCTACCCGAACTCGACTTGCAAACTCCCGAGCAAAACACTCCCGCCACTCAAGGGACCGACCAACCTGACGCTACTGGCACGCTCGAAACCAAAACTCCCGAAGGCAACCCTAAGGGGTCTTCTTCGCAGAACAATCAAGCGATCCCCGCCGAATTGAAGTATACGTTATCTCAACTGTCGAACCGAAGCCTCGATCCTGTTACAGAGTTTTACGCCCAAGTCTTCGATCAATTGCTCAGCGATGCACCCGCAGAAACCAAATCGGATTTACTTCGCATCACTCTTGGGCTTTCTGATTCGAACCAAACACCGGATGAAACGAATCCATCTCAAACCGTTCGCAAGTGGTTCGCAGCATCGGAATTGAAAGTCCAACGTTGGATTGAACTCGCCGACTCGATTCAGGGAGAAGGCTCACCTCATTCGATGCTAACCGGCTTTCTGAAATCCCTCCAGGAACTCAACGAGCAAGGGAACGATCTCTCTAAACAATTGCCACCAGCGCAAAGCAATCCGGGTTGGTCGCCGTCGCAATTCTCGCAAAGTCTTCAGCTTGGACTCGATCGCCAACTGCTCAAGGACTTCTCTGACAACACGCCGTGGAAATCCACAGAACGACTACCGCTAGCTCGATTGCTCTCCAAAGCGACGCAACTTGAACCTGAATTCGCAGCAAAAGAAATTTCGCTCAGCGTTATCCCCACTTTGTCTCTTCAACAGTTGATGTCCCAAACCGACACTCTAAGGGGACAGTGCTTTCGTGTTCAAGGAACCATCGGACTTGTGGAACCACAAGCGACACTTCGACTCGCCAACAACTACGCCGTAAATTACGACGTTTTATGGCTGCGCACCGAAGACCCAAGTGGTCAGCCCATCCAGATCTATGCACCTATCTCAAAAGAGCCTAGCGAATCCCTCCCAGGGGAATCCAAGACGGCTGATCGCTGGAAGAAAGGCCAAGACATTACGCTTGCGGGTTTCATTGCGAAACGTCGCGCGTACGCGTCGGGTAAAGGTGGCGACATCGCCCCGGTACTCATCGCTACTCATATCGTCGCTACACCTCTTGTCGCTACTCCTCTCGTCGCAACGGATTCACAGACCAATAACAACCAAGTTCTGAGCAATGCGACAGCTCCACCCAACACCGAACCGAATTCGTCAGCAACGAAATTTTCTATCCCATATGAACTTGCCAAACTGCGGACGGTGCGAGATTGGTTGCCTCCCATCGACTGGCAAGTCCCATTGAATCTGCTTCAAACTCGACTAGAAAGTCGACTTGCAAACCTACCACCGCAATTACTCCATATAGACCCGCTCCAATCGTCAAGTGAGCCACTAGCGTCGAGTGAGCCGCCAGCAGAGAGAAACACAGACCTAAACGCAGACAACACACAGAAAATTGAACAGAAAGACAAACAGAAAGAGATACAGAAGAACGCACCTGAAAACTTGTTAGCATCGATCGATCCGAGTGTCGCCACACCCGATCTGCTTGCGACGCTCGCCGTCGCGTCGAAGTTCCGGACTGAAATTCGGCAGATCGTATCATCGAATTGCTTTACCCTACTCGCTTCCCCTCCTCCAACGCCCGATTCGATTCAGACCAGCAAAGTCTTAGGGGAATGGAGCGGAAGCGTGACCGCCATTCGAAAGATCCCCGTGGATACGACCACGATGCCGGGACTTGGGTGGACATCGATCTATGCCTTGCAAATCGAGCAAGCGAACTCGACGGATCGCTCAAAGGTAATCGTCGCGCTGGCACAGGATATCCCTCAATCGTGGACCGCTAGCGGACTGACTGATCGCAACAACATTGTGCAACCGGTAAAGGTTCAAGGTTTAGGAGTCTTTCAGACGGATCATCCACCAAAGGAATTGTCTCCAGGTTACATACTCGCATCCCGAATACTTTGGACGAACGCTTTGAACAGCACTCCTCCGTGCGTTCCATCAACACAACCTTCGGCCAATACCGAAAAAGACCTGTCCTTTACTTGGACAAGCCCACAGTTATCAGAGGGTTGGCGTTCCCTTGCTGCTAGCGAATGGGATCTTGCTCATTGCGATTCCCTCGAACGCATGCATGGCAGTCCAATCAACTCGACCGACGCAGAACCCCTTTACTCGATGCTCAAGCTCACCAGGAACAATCCGCAATCCACCGCTGTTGCACTCGGCACTATGGACTGGATTCGCCGTACAGAAGCCATGAAAGCCAACAAGCAAACGATCAGCGATAATCATCGAAGCGTAGGGGAAAGGACCCGAGCAAGGTTCCAAGTACGTCGGATACAGCGCATCGAAGTGCGCAATCCGGAGCACCAACGTTGGTTGGGAGGAAACGCATATTATCAACTCGATGGGCTAGCAAGTATCGGAGCGAACCGCGTCGCCGTTCGATATGGAAAAGACTTCGAACCAATTACCTTCGAGAAAGAATTCCCAATGACATTGGTATCAGCCAGTGTTCCCACCTGGGTCTTCCATGACCCAGATCCATCGATGGATACTTCGAATCAACAAGATGCAACCACGCTTGAAACAGGGAGCAATGGCAAGGATGCACAAGACGCCGCTGATGCCCTTCCCACCTTGGTTTGGTATCCTCGAATCCGGATCGACGTCGAAGGCTGGGCATATCGCACATGGCGGTTTCGAACAATCGAAGTCAGTGCGGCGACACAAGACACCGGCTTTCAACAAGCACCCATGATGGTAGTCGACCAGTGGAAGCTTGCGCAAGGTCCGGAATTCACAACGAATGGATCAACCGACACTACAAGAACTTCAAACAGCAGAAATTCCACCAGCAACATACTATTAACCATCGCTGGCTTAAGTGGAATCGCATGGTTCGCCTACCGTTTCCTTCA
>CAIJIZ010000068.1 GCA_903820735.1 uncultured Pirellula sp. | reverse complement strand
GGCCATCTGGCGTATTCCAGCGTGTGGCGAGTGGCGATGAACACGATTCGCAAGGTGGATTGTCTTGCTTGGTGCCCTCGATAGGAATCGAACCTACGACCTGCGGTTCCGGAAACCGACGCTCTATCCACTGAGCTACGAGGGCCACGCAGTGAAGGTTAGCGGCGAGCAGATGTGCGCTTTTCTTTAGGCTTTATCTATGCCATCGACGTAAATGGGGAATTGATCTAGGCGGAAGTAGCAACGCGCGCTGAAGAAAGGTCGAGTTGGACGACGCCATCAACTTCTCGACACGTATAAACGGGCTGGCCTTGTTCCTTTACTGATTCCCACCCTGTTGAAAGGTCGAATGCCCATTGGTGCCCTGGGCAAACAAACTTTTCTTTAAAGACCATTCCCGTGTGCAGCTCTCTCTTTTTGTGAACACACTCGTTGTCGAACGCAAAAATTTGATCGTTATGGAAAATCACCAAGATATTGAATTCTTCGTGTTTGGCCACGACCTTTTTCTTTTTGCGGATCTCTTCGCTCGAGCAGATATCAATCCACATGTCTTAATCCGTGTCGTTCGCTTGCAGCCAGCGATTTTTGATTCGCTCGTCTACCTGGTTGGGGAGAGACTTATCAACGGCATTGGGGTTGAGAGGGGTTTGATCTTTATCCCAGCTGATGGAAATGTCGCCTGTTACGTATGTCTGGCATGCGAGACGCCATCCCTGATCAAGCAGCTCACCGAGGCGGTCTCGCTCGCGCTTTCGGGGTGGGCTCAGGTTGGTTGCCCCTGATTCCACGAAAATCCGATCGGTTCCGCAATTACCACTGGCGCACTTGTAAGGAACCTCGCATTCATTGCGGATAGCAACGCGCAGCAGGTTTACATCGTCTCCGTCAGGAAAGTCGACGGTACGACCAGAGGTAATGAAGCGAATAGTAGGCATGGTTGTTCCACGGAAATCTACCGTGGGTCCTCAAAGTTTGAGAACTTATACTCCGAGTAGATCGGGAGCGACGTACGTGTCAAACAGTGCTTTGGTGTACGAGAATCGCATCTCTGCACCGGCACGAACAATGTCCAGACACTTTTGTTGCAACTCGGGAGTGTTCGCATGCTCGAGAACGATTTGGTAACCGCGCTCTCCGTGCACCTCATCCGATGTGATGTGGAGGTCGAAGAACTCGACTTCCTCTTCGGTGAAGCCGTACTTTTCGATGAGTGGTGGCAATTGCTTGCGGTAGATGCTTGGGACTTGCGACTCGAGACCAACGACGAGTGCTGCAGTTGCAACTGCGAAATGCTCGCGCATTGCTACGGCATAGCACCAGCCCTGCAAGCCGCGTGTAACTGCGTTCATGTTGCTTGGGTCATGAATTCGCTCTTTTGTGGTTCCGCATGCTTCTGCGAAGCGAATTAGCAAGTCTGTGTGGCGGATGTCTGAAAGCTCTTCTTCGTACATGTTTTGCAAGAGGAAGTCTTTTGCATCTGTTGCGTGGTCTGGGGTGTTCGCGTAGATGTAGCCCAAGTAGTCGGCAAATGGTCCGACGTAGTGGTAATGATTTTCTGCCCAACGAGCAAAATGATGGCGCTGAAGTTCTCCGTTAGCCCATGCTTGGCTGAACGATGCATTTTTTGCTTCGCGACCTTTGATCGCATCTTCTAAAGCGGCACGGAATTCATCTTTATTGAGTAACTTTGGCATGCCTCGACTCCCATCGATTTGCGGTTAAGTTATGTAACTGGCGTATATTGTATACAAGAAAGCTGCACAATGCAAATAAGCACAACTGAGCAAGTTTGGGCCGAACAAGTAACCGCCCGAAGCGACCGGGGAGTGGCGTGTGCGGCCGCGCCAGTAGCGGCACAGTTTGGTGCCCAAATACTGCGGAGTGGGGGAAATGCCTACGACGCGGTCGTAACGATGGCATTAGCGGAAACGGTTCTACTCCCTCCTAAATGCGGACTTGGCGGCGATGTCGTGGCTTTGGTCTGGCAGGTCGGCAAGACCGAACCAGAGACTTTGATTGCCGTAGGGGGTGCGTCAAAAGCGCTTTCCTCAATCGCAATGTCAGGGGAATGGTCGGATGTCGGGCCCAACTCCGTCGGACCACCGGCTGCAGCGGCTGGGTATGCGGCACTTGCTGAAAGGGCGAAATTTTCCCGCGAGATTCTTGCCGCACCGGCGATTGATCTTGCAGAAAATGGATTTTCATGGTCGGCCGTATGTAATGACTTATCTCGGCAGGCAAAGGAACTGGTCGCAAAATTTAATTCCCGTGGTTCCGTGTATTTCCCAAATGGCGAGCCAATTGCAATTGGAGAACACGTCAAATTGCCGGGGCTTGCGCGAGCACTTAAGGAATTTGTTGTTCGAGGGGCGGCGTTGCTCGAAGGTGATGTGGGCATCGAAATTGTGCGCACGGTTCAACGTCATGGGGGCCAATTGACTCTTGAGGATTTTGCTTGGGCGAAAGCAGAATGGGCGCCGTGCATCAAACAGTCGGCACATGGGCTTGATGTATGGGCAACGTCACAGCCAACATTCGGAATTACGTTGTTGGATGCCTTTCAAAAAACTCAAGATGTACGTAGTGCTGGTTCGCAGTACCTCGCCTTTATCGAGGCAAACAGAGAAGCGACGATGTCGCTCGGAGATATCAGCGGAACTTCGATTGTCAGTGCAGTGGATTCCTCCGGTACAGCGGTCGTAGTAATTCATTCCAATTCCTATCCGCGCTTCGGTAGCGGACTTATTGTTTCGGAGTACGACCTAGTTCTCGCCAATCGGTCGGGCAGAGGTTTCAATACAGAGCCCGGCCATCCAAACTTTCCGATAGAGGGCCGTCGACCAAGCACCACGTTGCATGCGTGGGCGGTGAGTGCTCAAAACGAGGAGCGTCGATATGTGGGTGGTACTCCCGGTGGCGTGAATCAAGTGCCATGGAATCTGCAAACTCTCAGTCAGATTGCAGCGGGAGAGGCCGAACCCGGCCGAATGGTTACAGCACCTAGGTGGGACTGGAATCCAATCGGCGACACTGTTCGATTCGAGGAAGGTATGAGCGATGAAAATGCTGC
>CAIJIZ010000067.1 GCA_903820735.1 uncultured Pirellula sp. | reverse complement strand
GTCATCGCAAGCTGCATCGAAGTAACCAGTTCCTCGCTTTTCGATTTCTCACCGGTCATGGCAACCATCTGCTCCATGAGCATCCCCCGCTGTAAAGCAAGCTCAGAGGATTGCTTTTCCATCACCAGAATTTCAGCTGATCGATCGAACCATTGCAACCAACGCTCTAACTGCGCGACTCGTTGCTGATGCCCCGTGACACTCTTTCGCAACTCTTGATACTCTCTGCGGGCTCCAACCATCTTCTCGTCCGCAATACGCAATTGTTGCTCCACCGGATTTAACTTCTCAACAACCGCCAGGCACTTCGCTCGCTCAGTTTCCTTCGCCCCGGCCAACGTGTCTCGATTGGCCAACGCTCCGGCTGTCGCTTGTTCAAGCGGCCCCAATTGCGGCTTGAGCGACTCAGCTTTTGCAAGGGTCGATTGGATAGCGGTCGCTAACTCTGGATCATCACCTAGAGCCTTCGCTTGCTCCAGCTTGCCTGCTGCTTCTGCAAGTAACTGAATTTTTTGACTCAATGCGTTTTGAGCCCCTAGGGCTTTTTCATAAGCACCATTTGCTTCAGTCCACTTTTTGTTCGCTTCGTTAAACATCCCCTCGGCTGCATCTAACTCCCCGCGAATCGCTACTCGCAACTTTTGAGCCTCCCGCCAAACGTCCAACGACGACTTCATCGCCTGTTCACCAAGCTCTTGCTTCTCCTCCAAATCCTTCAACTGAGCGATAAGTACGCTCAACTTGGCGTCGATCTCCTGACGCCATTGCACCGCTTGCACCGATTCGACTTGAACCACCCCACGCGAGTCAACTTGCGAGTTGAAAGGAATAGCTCGGCCACGACGATACGTCTCGCTCAAACAAATTTGCTTGAGCACCTGATCTATCTGGAAATTCGAAGCGATCAGCGCATCCGCCAATGCCGCAAGCAATGCAGGGTTGCTAGCAGGATTGTCAAAGTGATGCATATCCAACGGATGGACCAAGCCACGCCCAAAGGCTATCGCCCAAATGCGATTGGCCCAATTCTCAGCAAACGCTCGATTGGCTCCTTGCATCTGCTCGGACAGTAAATTCCGACGGGACTGAACCGGTGGATTAGGCAATCCACCAAATGCACCTTGCGGGGCCGCCGCAACAACACGTTGATCCGGCGCTAAATAAGGCTCTGCACTCTCCGCTACACCCGGTACACGCGAAGCCGACCGAAAGGAAACACCTTTGTTGAATACCGACTCAAACGGCGCATCACCAGGTGCCTTCTCCACGTACATCTGTAACTTCTGCTCCGCTCCCTTTTCATCGGTGGTCTTACCTTCCACCAAACTGCTAGGAGATACGAACGCTAAAATCCCGTGGTAATCGATCTGCAGGTAGTCATCGATCTGCGGATGATCATGACACTGCGCACACTGCATGTCCTTACCAAAAAATATCCTGCCGATATCCCTTGCGATCGCATGCGGATCTCCCCCGCGGTCCAAGTAAAATCGTTGCTGTGCTCGCTCCTGACGACTCCACCATGTACTGCGGACCAATCCTCGCAACGTCTCATCTAAAGCTATCTTGCCATCCACCGTCTGTCGCAAATACGCCAACCAAGTCGGACGATCCACATTCTGGAATGCTCGACGCTGCATCAATGTCTTGTCATACCAATCAACCATCCGCTCCTGATGCATCGGATCCGCTAGAAAACGATCCACCCACTGCTCCCACCTTCCCTCCGACGCACTCGCCAAAAACAAATCCATCTCCTCAGCGGTGGGTGCAGTATTGCGAAGATCCAACGACAAGCGTCGCAGCGATTGCGAATCTTCCATTCGGTCCGCACGCAACCAACCGAACTCCGGCGTCGACAATTCGTCGATCCGCTGTGATAACGTCACACCCTGTGCAAGCACCACACTGCGGCCTGAAAGACTCGCCGTAATGAGCACACACAGAAAGCCGAGAGCCAAAATTCCTCGGCGCCACGACGGATTCGCTCCGTTCATGTTCGGACTCACTGAAAGTTGGAGTAAGGTGGGATTCCAATCCAAGGAACCGGCTCAAGGATCGCCGGCTTACCCTAGTCGGAACTAAATGGTAGGAGGGGTTCTACGTATCAGTTATGCTTGCTCCAACGCGCCAAGTCAACAGGGCTACGCAGCCGATCCCTCCGCCCCGACGCCTACACCCGGTTTGACCAACCCATCCAAGACCGCCTGGATTCGAGCTTCTAATACAGCGACTTGGTCTAGGACCTGGTCATATCGAGCGATCAATTCGTCGATCCGGTTTGGTTGATCGAGACGCAATGCACCCCCGTGATCATCCCCCTCGAGATCGATTTGAACTTCCTCCGCTACCAAGCGAGCATTATCCATCATTGTGAGACCTGTTTAAGCCCATGTCGCATTCGTAGAAAGAATCCGAGCCTTATTGGGTCGCTTCGACCATCAAGATTGACAGTCAGCATCAAAACAACGGAAGTGCTCGTTATGCCGATCGCGCAAAATAGAGAAACTGCGCAGACTTTACACCCCTTCCCCGCGGCTCCACCTTACCCTGCCCCGCGCTCGATCTCCTCGCTTACCCCCCCGGCAATTGGTCGCTTTCCACAACCTTTTGCCCATGACTGACGTTACCGTCATCCAAGCCAACAATGCGATAAAGACTCAGTCCGACCGTTCCGTATTGTCTTTGGAATTCCACGAAAAAAGCTTCGGGATTATCAGCTGGAAGCGAAATACCTCCAACGGGAACACCGCGTTCTAAGACAACAGCAGTATGCGGGAGTGGGCGATGGTTTGAGGACACGGCAATGGCACGGTTTCTGAAGCTGGCACGGTTTCTAAAGCTGGCACCGTTAAAATTGGCACCGTTAAAGCTGGCACCGCTCCGACGCGGGCAAACATCATCAAGTAGCGATTCTTCAGGTAGTTGTCTCCAGAAACGCTTGGACACTTTGAACGAGTTGAGCATCAATCGGGCTCGAACGATCGGTGTTATCTCGACACAACGCTCCGCGAAAACCAATCCAATCTGCACCAAGTCGAATCACTTGCGGCAAATCCTTCATTCGCAACGATCCGGCAATCGCGATCTGCACCCCTGAAGCATGCGTTTGAGTGATTTTTTCGCCGAGCGACTCTACGGTTAAATGCTCTAACAAGCTCTTGCCGTCTTTTACCGCCGTATCGATGAGGATGCGTTTGAGTCCAAACTCTTGAATCGCGCTGAACACTTCCTCCCACCCCGGAGCGTCCACCCGGTGGTAATCCGCATAAAAAGCCAAGATCGCTTGCTCTGCCCTTGGTAAAACAGCTTTCAATTTGCAAAAACGATCCTTCCAATCTGTTACTTTCGCGCAATGGCCGAGCCCCCACTTAATGGCTCCGCGGTCAGCAAGGATATCAAGCGACGAACGGTCTTCCTCAGAAAAATCATTGGGCAACGACCACTCTAAGAGTTCTCCGCCAGCAATGCTCCACTGGAATCGATCTTCATTTCTCAAGTCACAAATTCGACTGGAAACTTGCTCGAGGCATTCGACGTTTGGGCGGCCCAAGGCCCCGGCGAGCGGGTTCTTGAAGTCGATCCAGGGAACCCCCGCGCGCAGCGCGATTCCGAACTCTTCGGGCGAGTTCACACTTACAAGCATCTGGTTGACAGTTGAATTAGGCATCATCAGAGATTACAACAATAGCTGAACATTCACGGAGAGTGTCCAGGATTCTTGGGTTTAATCAGGTGAATCGCAAGTGCACCTGGAGGATTGAGGCTGGTTTTGGGCACAGTTTTTTCTTGGATAGACAACCAATCAGAACTTGATACCTGGGTTGAGTCTCTCGCTCAGTTCCCCCTGATCGCCTTCGACACTGAGTTTGTCTCCGAAGACTCCTACCGCCCCATTTTATGTCTCATACAAGTCGCAACGCCCGACGGAATCGCTGTGATCGATCCCCTCGCGGTCGAAGACCTGAGCGGCTTCTGGAGGACTCTTCTAAATCCCGAGAAGACCGTTGTAGTCCATGCGGGTCGAGAAGAATCCCTCTTCTGCTACCGCGCTACCGAATGCCAAATACCGAACCTTTTTGATGTTCAAGTCGCTGCCGGATTCTTGGGTATGGAATACCCAGCTTCTTATGGCAAAGTCGTTCATCGCATCGTTGGCAAAACCCTTGATAAAGAAGAGACTCGCTCGGATTGGAGATTACGCCCCCTCTCACGTCACCAATTGGAATACGCGGCTCAAGACGTGCGAGACCTACTCGACATCTACCAAAGCCTTTCCGATCGATTGCGCAAACACAACCGACTCGAATGGCTCATCGACGAGACCCGAATACGCCAAGCAGAACTCTACGCATTCGAGTCGAGCGAGAACTGGCACCGACTCAGCGGAATCTCCTCGCTCTCAGGTCAGTCCCTTAGCGTCGCACGCGGACTCTGGAATTGGCGCGACTCACTCGCGAAAGAAAAAAACGTTCCTCCTCGACGCATCCTCAGGGACGACCTGCTTGTAGAACTCGCTCGCCGAGGATCCTTCGATCACAAACATCTCACTTCGTTAAGGGGCATGGAATATCGAAACACCCGATCTTGGATCCCCGCAATCTCTGACGTCATCCAAAACTCACTGCAAACGCCCCCTCCAATCTGGCCTAAAAAACAACGCTACGGAAAAGGCCAGCCCCCCGGAATGCTCACCCAATTCCTCTCCGCTGCAATGGCCTACATCTGCCATCAAAAACATATCTCGCCAATGCTCGTAGCAACATCCGATGACTTGAGAGATTTCGTTCAATTCCGACTCGATCCGCACGCCAATACACAAGAGCCACCGACACTCCTTCAAGGCTGGAGAGCGGAGCTGGTCGGTCGAGAACTAGACGATTTGCTTGCCGGAAACCTAGCGATCGTTCTCGACAATCCGAAAAGCGAAATCCCTATTCGCTTTCTTGACGTGAACAAAGTCAAGCGCTGAGCCCCTCGCGTTGCATCAGTCTTCTCACATCTGATTCCTGCCCGTAAAGCACCAACACGTCTCCATCTCTCACGACATCTTTCGGCCCAGGGATCCCTGGAATCATCACTCCATCGCGCCGCAACGCCAACACCACAACTCCGATATCCCAAGGTCTTGACTCGCGAAGCTCTCGGCCAACCAACGGGTTGTCTGACTCCATCAAATACTCAGACACTCCATATCCATGATCAACCCGCAACAACAACTCGTAATCAAGCGCTCGGACTAAACCCGCTTGCTTCAACGACATCGCAATCAAATGATCCAAACTCTTACGGACGATCGTCAGACGTCCTACCGCGACGAAAAGAAAGGCTACCAACACGGCAACTACAATAACCATTAACGACATGAAGACGTTGGTCCCTTGGACAAACGTCGCTACCGTAGTCGCCAAAGCAGAAGTAAGCCCGATGTTTCCAACAAGGATCAAATCGCGGATGATCCGCCTTCGAACCGGATGATTGACCACCAGCTCGGCTTCTTGAGTCGTAAACCCTACCCCAAAGAATGCTGAGTAACTCTGAAAACTTGCAGTATCAAAACTCAGTCCAGTCATCATCAACGCCGTTGTAGCAACCTTGATCGCTAACAACGAAACCAACGCAATGACTAATAGCGTAACAATCGCTGTCATTCGCTTACTCGATTGTCAGCTCCCCTTCCACCTAGCCGCGACCCCGCATAAATTCGCGAAGCGTTATACCTAGGCACCGCCATCGGCGTCGGCCGCAAATCAAACCCGACCGACAACTTGCTGAAGTAAACCAACTGCTCTTTACGGGTCCCTTGATACAACTCAGGTACCTTTCGCTGATCGACTAGCTCAAGCAAAAGTCTAGGTTGCACGGCCGGCCCAACATTAATCCCAAACTCCGAAGTATCTGCGACCTGCCCCTTCGGTGAAAACCTTTCAATCACTTCTCGTATCCCTTGCACATACACGAATCGATTATTCGCGTCTGCAGCACCTAAGGTATCAAAGCCGCCTACCGTCACGACGCTCTGATCACGATCGTGAAACTGATACGCCTCATAGCCTGCACTTCGCAACGCCTTCATAGCGATATACGCTCGCTCAGCGGCTTTCTCCAATGCACTTGCTGACTCACCAGTACCTGATCCCTCTTTCCCACCCTGCCCCCACGAGAGCAGCTCGCTGTCCCCACGAAAGGTCAACACTCGAACGGTGTAGTTGCTCTTGCAATCCAAAAGCGAATGCTCGTTATAGCCAGGTTGCTTGTTCATGTCATAAACAAACTTCTCTAACTCGGGCGACTGGAAGAACTCAGCGGGCAATAAGGGATTGCGCGTCATGAACGCACCAAACATGGGCCCCTGCTTTTTATCTTTCGACAAACTACTTAACCATTTCTTCGCACGTCGGATGTTTTCTTCGTTCCCCTTCCCTTCCTCGCCCTTCCCTTCACCCTGCTCTTGGGTCATCAAGCTCTTTGCTTGAAAACTCTTCACTCGATCCAGCATGGGCGAAACCGACGGATGCTCCAAAGAATCGAACTCTCCGACCAATACGGCATACCCGTCCACTACTTTCGCATCCCGGTACTTCATCACCTTCTGACTGCCATCTTCACGGATCCCAGAACCCAAAACAGGAGCCGAATAGTCAAACTTCTTCTCTAAAAGAAAGGTTGCCAACCCTAATTCGCGTTGCAATTCCTGGGCAAGTGCCTGCGCATCAACCTTCGCATCCTCACCCTCAAAGGCATAGGCAAAAATCAACCAAGGCCCATGCTCAGGCTTGAGGTCTGAAACCTGCTTGCCATCTTTGCCGCCCCGTTTAAATATCCCGCCCAATGCCGACTGACCGAAAGCATCGCTGGCCATACCCACGAATAGCGCAAAAACACATGCGATCGAAACCACATAACGAATAGCAGATCGAAGTCCCGAAAGTCGCATCATCAGATTCCTTCCTGAAATTACGCGCATTGCACTCTACTTGGGAAAGCCAGATCTTCGGCAACGTGCTAATTTCACGATGCGACAGCGCTCTCCCCTCGGCAGAGATAGCAACTTCCATGCACGACCGCAAGAGTGCTATTTTCCAATCCGACCAGCCGCCTTACGAAACGCTTCAAATTGCTCTCTCAAAGATTCGGGGGGACGCAACCTCCCACCCTCTTCGCGCATACCTCGCAACCCGTCATCTCGATCCTTGAGCCGATTGACCTTCTGCCCCGCCCCACTCAATCCCAAATTACGCAAGGCTTCCTCTAGCTCCGCACGCTTCGACGGATCCTTTCGCGCCTCCTCCTTGGCCCGCTTCCACTTCTCGGCAAACAGACGCAAATCATCTGCACTCCAATCCAATCGCTTGAGCAACTCCGGATCCGGTTGATCCTTTTGCCGATCTATATACTCCAACATCATGTCGGTGGCCTGATTGGCATAGTCAATCTTCGCCTTATCTGAACCAAACTCACCACCTTCACTCGCCTTGTTCTCGCCAGAACCTCCACTCTTCGGAGCGCGTCCTGTGTTATTCATCCCAGAACCAGCGGAGTTCGGTTCGCTCATCTGCGGCTTACCATCCTTACCTCCCTCGTCATTTCCAGAACCCTGGCCTCCTCCTTGCTCTTGCTTGGATTTATCCCCCTTTCGATCATCTGGATTGCGGTTTGACTGTACATCCGGGGCCTGTGTCGGCTTTTTACCACCAGTCTCGTCACCGCCGGACTTCTCACCGCCGGACTTCTCGCCACCTGACTTCTCGCCACCTGACTTCTCGCCACCTGACTTCTCACCGACAGTCTTCTCGCCACCGGACTTCTCGCCACCAGTCTTCTCGCCGCCAGTCTTCTCGCCGCCAGTCTTCTCGCCACCAGTCTTCTCGCCACCAGTCTTCTCGCCACCAGTCTTCTCGCCACCGGTCTTCTCACCGCCGGTCTTCTCACCGCCAGTCTTATCGCCACCGGTCTGAAGGCTACCTTCCCTCGATGGAGAAGATTGATCACCACCGGAAGAGTCAGGGTTCAACGAATCAGAATTCATAGACTCCGACCCGCGGTCGCTCTTGTTGTTTTTTGAATCAGGATTCTGTGAACCTTCCGAAGGATCAGCATCCGTCGAACCATTCTTCTCTTTCATGAATTCTTGAATACGTTCAAAAGCATCCTTATCAGGGTTCGAGTTCGCTGATGGCGAACTCGAACTTCTTTCAGATTGCTTCTGATTTCCATTCTTGGATTTGTTCGAACTGGAGTTCGTGGACTCACCTCCTGCGTTCTCTTGGGCGCCAGACTCGCCTCCTTGACCGGGGTTCTGCGATTCCGAATCCTCTGACGAACCGCCTCCTCCACCGGATTGCTGTTGGCCATTGCGATTCCTCATGGAATCATCCTGTTTCTTCGAAGCTTGATTACCAGATTCACCTCCGCTACCGATGCCCGGATCTTGGGCTTGCTGCTGAGGGTTTTGATTCTCTATTCCTGCATCATCCTGAGGTGAATTCGAATCTCTGCCGGTGCGGTTGCTCTTTCCGGGATCGCGGGGATTATTTTGTGGGACTTTGTTCCAATCGATTTTCTCAGTCTTGGGTTTGCTGTTTGCAATTGCTCCAGGCTCAGTAGCGGGCGTCGCCTCATTAGGATTTGGTTGGTTACTTGGCTCCGCATTGCCATCCTGACCACCCTGCCGACTCGCCTCGACGATACGAACTCGTAGCGGACTAGATTGGGCGACTTGCGGGGAAAATTCCTGGGAACCAGGCAAGTGATAATTGTCTTTGGCAACAACAACGAGATCGAAAACATCGCCTGGTTGAAGCGACATCGATTCGGGTTTGAGCACAAAATCAAAATTTCTTTTTAGTGGCTCGTCCTCCGTCGCTTCAAACAATGTTTCCGCGAACAATTGCTTTGGTTCACTCGGTCGCAAACGGTTTTCTCCAAGCCCGAGTACAGCAACTTGTGTTAGCCCATAATCAGGATCGATAGCATGCACTTCGATCGACACACTTTCATTGACTGGCAGATCGATCGGCCCGACAATTCCATTTCCAAACTCTGCTTCCGGTGGTAAGTCGGGTATTACTTTAACCGGGTAGATCACTGGATCATGATTGGCTTCATTAAGTGAATTGGTTGCCTTGACCCGATACGTCGACTCTCTTTTCTTACGATTCTTCGGATCGACCTTGGCTATCCAGTTTGCGGTAAGCTTGTTCGCGTCGACGACCATTTCCACCGTCTCGCCAACGCTCAACAAGGACTTGCCTTGCAGAACGGGATCAAACTCAAGCCTCCCTTTTTGCATCTCTTGGTTGGCCAACGCCGTGATGCTCGCGACCGTTCCTTCAGGGACTTCCAATTGCCCTTGCTGGATGAGAGTACGGGACTTGAGTTTCGTATAAGGAGGATATACCAATTCGATTTGGTCGATGGCCACTAATGGAACGACTTGAATATCGACTTGATACGGCCCTGCCTTCGCATCACCAGCGATGATCCAATAAGTTAGAGGCTGATGTATACCGCCGAAGCTCTTTCCGAGATCGAGTTTATAATGCACACCATGGATCTCTTCGCGAAAGGGCACAACCTCGCCTTGGACTTGCCCATCTGAGAGGTCGTATTGCAGTTGAACCTTTTCGTTTTTGTGCAAGCCCCTGAGGGTAACGTCCACAGGAAGAGTAGATCCTTGCATTACGGTCGTGGCCTTTGGCGTAATTTGGACGAATTGCACCCGCGTAGCGGGAGCGATGTTGGCCCAAGGCAAAAGCAGACGCGAAACACTGGTCCAACCACTCTTCGGACTAGCAAAAAAGTAAATTGCGATGCATAGCAAGCAACCGAAGAATGCAGCGCTTAAACGGACAAGGTTGGCGGTATCTGCAACCTGCGTTGCATCGGCACTTCGAAGAAACTTAAAAGCGTACCGACCTATTTGATTCAACACGCTCTTGGGCGGAGTGGCTGATACTTCGTTTAGTTGAAGCCAACTGATAAGGCTATCTTTGCTATCGGGAATCTGCTTTTCGATCAACCGAGCCGCATGCTCTGGATTGATCCGATAAAACATCGGTGGAACGATCTTGCGGACAAACCAAGCGACACTCCAAACCGCCAACGCCCCAAAAATGGCTATCCGCATCCAGCGGCTCATTTCCAACAGCCAATGATCAACCAACACAAAAGCAGTAAGGGTAAACAATAGAACTGAGAGCCAAGTCATCCAGCCGTAATAGAGTTCCGTGCGCCGGATGTGCACTGCCGCAGAACGAACAAAATCACGGATCGGGTCTGGTTGAGCGTTCCCCGAAAGATTCCCCGTAGGATTACTCTGCGATGCACTCGGGGAGGCACTAGGCGAATTTCCCGGCGATGTACTGCTGACTGCTTGACTCATAGATCAAAGCCCCATACCGAGATACCCACCGGATTGTTGTAAAGACTGCTCTAATTTTTCCAACCGACGCTTGGTCTGTTCGCTATCTCCATGCGAAATGAAGCGATTGAACTCTTCAGTCACCGCTTGCGCGACCGTTTCAGCGAACCATTTAACGACATGCTGTTCTAACCAAGAAACATTTTCTTGATCTAGCGTAACGTTGAGCTTGGTATTGACCGCTCTTGTATCGGTCGCATCGGTAAAGAGAACTCCTTCGAATCGAAAGGCGATCATTCCCGCGGACGGATTATTTGTTACATAGAAACGACAAAACGCATTGTGCAAAAAATATGCGTTGTGAGTCCCATGAGTTTCAATCGCTTGTTTGATCCGATTCCACTTAGCCACAAGCCCAGGGGATGCATCCAGGGGTGGATCCAATCGGGTAACACTGCGGAGTGGCAAACAATCGAACTGTACATCGACAGGACGATGATACCCATCGCGTTCATCGGAGATTCGCAATGGTCCAGCTAGGCTCGACTGATTTGATGTCGCTTCGATACTTTGTGTGTTGCCACCGATCGAATTGCCACCGATCGAATTACCTCCGATCGCCTTGCCACTAAACGCATCGCTACTCATCGTAACCCCTGCACTTCCGTTGCAAACCTGCTGCAACTCTGCTGCTACAACTCTGCATTTGAAAACATAAACGCTATGGGGCAAACGCTTGCGCTAGGATTTCCTTCTCCTCGAGCTTATGCGAACGCAAGGATCCTGTTGCAGGACTTGCCGATTCAGGTCGGGAGATCAACGACAGAGTATGTCGTTTCACAATCTCATCCCCCCAACGCATCTTAACGAATTGCCAAGCACCCATATTGCTCGGTTCGTCTTGATACCACACAACAGGTGTCCCCTTGGCGTAGCATTCCAACGACTTCATTACGTCGGCGACATCAAGCGGATAAAACTGTTCGATCCGCATCAAGGCAATATCGTCACAAGCGAGGCGTTTTCGCTCCTCGAACAAATCATAGTAGGCTTTTCCTGTACAGAAAATCACACGCCTTGTTGCAGAACCCTGTGGTCGGTCATCGGGAAGAATTTTCCGGAAGTGACCTGTGGAGATCTCATCGAGAGTAGAAGTGCACCCGGGGTGTCGCAGAAGACTCTTGGGGGTCAAGACCACCAATGGCTTGCTCCACTTCGAAAGTACTTGTCTACGCAATAAGTGATAGTACTGTGCTGGCGTCGAGGGCTGCGTGACGATCACGTTGTGCTCAGCGGTTAGCAACAGGAAACGCTCGAGCCGAGCGCTGCAGTGCTCGGGGCCTTGTCCTTCGAACCCGTGGGGCAGCAACATGACAAGCCTACTCAGACGCTTCCACTTGTCTTCCGCACTCGTGATGAACTGATCGACGATACATTGTGCGACGTTCCAGAAGTCTCCGAACTGAGCCTCCCATGCAACTAAGCCTTCAGGGCAATCCAAGCTATATCCGTACTCGAAGCCCAATACGGCTGCTTCTGAGAGCGGACTGTTGACTATCTCCACCCGAGGTTGCCCTTGTTGCAAATGCCCCAAGGCCATGTATCGAGCGTTGTTATCCGCATCTCGCAAGACCGCGTGCCGGTGGGAAAACGTTCCGCGTTCGACGTCTTGACCAGTAATACGGATTGGATGGCCGTCTGTGACCAAGGATGCAAGAGCAACCGCTTCGGCCGCCGCCCAGTCCAATTTGGTTTTGCCGAGCCCCATATCACGGCGGTCTTCCAATACTCTCGCTACCTTCTTGTTGGCATGGAAGCCAACAGGAACTTGACTTAGCTTGGTTAGCAATTCAGCAGCACGCTCCTTGGGAATCGCCGTTTGGATCGGTTCGCCCGCCGGTTCAAAACCGCCGTAGTAACCTTCCCAAATTCCGGTCATCGTTTGCAAGTCGTAAACAAACGGTTCACTCTTGGCCAAATCGAACTCTCGGGAGAGTTGCTGATGTCGAGCTTCCGAAATCGCATCGGCTTCCTGACGAGTCATGCCGTTCATGCTCAGCAAGTGTTCTAAATAGGTTTCACGAACACCCTTCTTAGCATCGATCGCCGCATACATCAGAGGTTGCGTGAAACGAGGTTCATCTGACTCGTTATGCCCCAATTTGCGGTAAGCATACATGTCGATGACGACATCTTTCTCGAATTGCTTGCGGAAATCCATAGCTAGACTGACGACTTGTGCGACCGCTTCGGGATCCTCTCCATTGACGTGGAAAATAGGGATCTCAAGCATCTTTGCGATGTCGGTTGCATAAGTGGTGCTTCGCCCCTGATCAGGTTCGGTGGTGAAACCAACCTGATTGTTGATGACCACGTGTAGCGTTCCACCTGTTTTGTAGCCGGGCAATTCGCTGAGATTTAGGGTCTCTTGCACAACTCCTTCGCCGATGAACGCCGCATCGCCGTGGATCAAGATCGTCAAGTTATCCGTTCGATGCACATCTCCATCTCGATCCTGCTTGGCTCGACAACGCCCCAACGCGACCGGATTGACAAACTCCAAGTGGCTTGGGTTAAAGCACAAGGAAATATGGAGCTTATCGCCCCCTCGTGTGGTCCAATCGCTGCTGTAACCCATGTGATACTTGACGTCACCGCCACCGCGGAAAAGCTCCGGGTTCGGGTCGTCGAACGACCAGAAAATGCTTTGAGCTCGCTTGCCCATGATATTCGCAAGCACATTCAATCGGCCTCGATGCGCCATTGCCATCACAACGTTGCTCACCCCTTGCTCACCCGCTTTTTCAAGGGACAAATCGAGCAAAGGAATCAGACTCTCGGAGCCCTCGAGCGAAAACGTCTTGTAACCGGTGTATTTCTTACGAACAAACTCTTCAAAAAGTGTCGCGTCGGTCAATCGCGTATAGATCCGTGTTTGAACTTCGCGCGATAGCTGCAAACGATTCTCAGTCGTCTCCATCCTTCGCTGCAACCATTCACGAATCGTCCTGTTATCGATGTGCATGAACTGCGCACCGATCGTTCGACAATAAGTGTTCTTTAGTTTGTCGATAATATCATTGAGCGTCCGACCACCCGTGTAATGAATATTCGGACCTGTAAACGGTCGCTGTAAATCTTCTTCGGTTAGACCGTAAGCCCCCGGATCAAGCTCAGGTAACGTCTTCCTCGCGAACCCCAACGGATCGATCTTGGCAGCCAAGTGCCCGCGAACGCGATACTCTCGGACCAACTGATCCACACGTTCTTGCATCCGCGCCAACCACAGTGCATCAGGCACTCCAGCGCTTGACCCTCGATCGTCGTAGCCCGAAGATGCGGCGTTAGCAGCGGATCCTTGATTTCCAAGCGATCCATTGGAGCTTGTCACACTCCCTCCACCGGATGCACCAACTCCCGGGGCACTTGCTCCCGATGAATGTGCGCCGGATGAGTTAGCAACGGGTTCCGAGAGAAGCCCCTCCGACTGAGCGGACAAGGAAAACTCCTGAAAGTATCGCCGCCATGACTCTGAAACGCTCGTCGGGTCGTTGACAAATTGAACGTACAAGTCGTCGATGTAATCGAGACTATTTGTATTCATGATCGAGATTGGGTTGGAGTTGCCGATGGGACATCTTGTTAAATTCAGGGCGATCAAGACGCAACGCCCACTTTACTCGCGTTGAGTGTAGCTTAAAGCGAAAAGGGACGCCATTGAGGAATGCGCAAGGCGTTTTCAAGCCCCGCCTTGCGCTTCTATCCGCTGAGATTATACATGCGTTAAACGGTCGCGGTAATGGCGTTTTCCCTTTGCAACGCGATGAATTCATGATTTCCACACCAAGATTCAGATCGGCTGACTGGTCAATCTGGGCTGACTTTGACGATTAAGGGAATTTTTCCGAAAGAGTCAAGTTTGACGGTTGGCGTGCCGATACCACCAGATAGCGTCGGAGTCTCCTCCCCCGGAAACTCCCACCGGCCCGTCCATTTGCCTTTCGCAACGGAAGTATTTGTCGTGATCCGCTTAACCACCCTTTGCCTACTTTGCTTTCTGCTGATGGCCGTTGAAGTCAATGGCCAGGAATTCCGCAGAGTTCGTTCCACTTCGCCCTCGTCGCGGGGGACCGTTCCGGCACGTGTGACCGGAACTCCCAAACCCGCGGCACCTCCTGCAAATCGCTCGCAATCTCAAAGTCTTCGAGCTAGACCAGCTTCCGCGAGATCGTTCCAAGAACCGATCCGCGAGGCCGTCGAAGCAGATGTCTATGAGTCGGATGCATATAACGAAGGTTCGATGCAATACGGTGACGAAGTCGTTTTAGGCGGCGAGGAATCCGACGGCGAATATATCGTGGGCGAATATCCAGAGGGAACGCACGGCGAAGTCTACTACGACGACGAACCGATGATGTACGACGCGAACGGCTTCGAAACTGCTTACGGCGCACACGCCGGGCACTCCCGAGGATGCGCAAACTGTGGAGAGCCAAGTTGCTCTTCATGTGGCATCGGCAACCCATTCGGAGTTGACTTGTGCCATCCAGGTGGAGATCTGCCAGGCCGCCAACTTTGCATCTGCTTACCCTCTCACGGTTGGGTCAGCGTTGATTATCTTGGGCTTTTCGCAAGCGGCATGAACATGCCAGCCTTGGTCTCGACGTCACCCGCAGGCACCTCACAGTCACTCGCTGGGGTTCTGCCTGGAGCCAACGTTCTCTACGGCGGTAACGACGAAGCCTTCACCGACAGCATCAGCGGAATCCGCGTTCGTGTAGGTCTATGGTCCGCAGTCCGACCTGACTTCGGTGCCGAAGGTGAATACTTTGGATTTGCCGAGCAAGCCGAATCGTTCGAACGGTCCTCGACCGGAACACCGATCCTTGCCCGACCTTTCTACAACAATATCACCGGACTTCAAGACGCGGAATTGGTCGCTTTCCCAGGACTCGTCAGCGGAAAAATCCGAGTCGATGCGACTTCGCGATTGGACGCTGCCGCCGTGCGATTCCGTCACATCTTGTGCTGCTCAACCAAAGAGTCTTGCTCACCTTGGGACTGCGGACCTATCCCTGCTCAATCCCGAATCGATGCAACACTCGGATGGCGATTTATGCAACTTGATGAGTCGTTGAGCGTCACCGAAGACCTAACCTCCTTGAGCCCTAACAATCCTGGCAGCTTCTTGATCGAAGACAACTTCAGAACCTTCAATCAGTTCAACGGTATGGAACTAGGGTTCCAATGGATCGGTCGACGCGGATTCTGGACTCTCGACTCTTTGATGCGAGTGAGTGTCGGGATCAACCGCCAATGGCTGGAAATCCAAGGCAGCACGCGTATCCCTCGCGATGCGACCCCGATGAACGGTGGCCTTCTGGCCCAACAAGGTCGAAACATCGGCGTAGTCGACCGAAATGAATTCGGGGTCGTCCCAGAATTCGGCACAACACTTGGATATCAACTAACAGAACGACTCAAACTCAACGTCGGCTATACCGGTATCTTCTGGGCAAGCGTCCTGCGACCAGGCGATCAAATCGATACAACCGTCAACACGAACTTGCTCCCACCTGCGATCCCAACGAATTCCTACCTCGGACCAGGATTCACGGTCCGTGAGACGAACTACTGGGTTCAAGGTCTTACGGCCGGCATCGAGTACCGTTGGTAAGCACCGAGTACCGTTGGTAAACTCGGCGCAATCGTTCCCACATGGAAATCTTCGAAGGCTTGCATCCCTCAGTGTCGATGCAAGCCTTCGTGTCTATTTATGTCGCTCGTTGCACGGTTAGCGTCTGCCGCAAAGTGGGTTTTTACCTACACCTAGCAGGAACTTACTCAAAGCATCATAAGTCTGTCCTTTCAAAGGTTGGTTTGCCATGGCTGGTTTCTGGAAGCAATTAAAGAACGCACTTCAAGGTAACTCGATCGCTCGAAATGATGCCCGAGAATCCGCGCGTCGCCGACTCCGAATGGAATTGCTCGAAGGCCGCGAACTCTTCGCCGCAGATATCCAAGGGACCGTATTTCACGATATTAACAACGACACCCAACTCAGCCCCGGCGATACACCACTTAGCGGCGTGGTCGTGCAACTCTTCCAAGACAACGGCGATGGTGTCTATGGACCTTCAGATACCCTCAAAGACTCTGCAACCTCGGCAGGAAACGGTGGCTACACCCTAACCGCCGAATCCGTCGGGAATTACTTCGTCGTCCAAAACACCCAACCCAACGGCTTTACACAACGCTTCGCTCAACGCGTTCAAAAAATTACCATCAACAACTCGGATATCGCAATCGTTGACAAAATTGTCATCGACACCTTCAACACAACACAACAAGTCGTCAATGCGAACTTCCCCGGGGCGACTCCGAACTCATCGATCCTCGCTGCCCCAGAAGCCCTCGGCGGGGAACGTGACATTTTCGTCGATGCAACAGCAGGTACCATCAGCGTTTCTGCCAACGGCACCCCGAAACCAGGTGAACTCGTCTTCGATGTGGGCGCCGGAGCCAACGGCAAACGAGTCGTCTCCTACGATGGTCTCGACGGCTCTGCTTCCCTGAATTCCACAGGCTTGAACAACCTCGACCTGACCTCCGCCGGATCGGCAAACGCATTCCGATTCCAAATCGGTGGCGAAGCCGGTACGCGGTTAATCATCCGAGTCTATAGCGGTGCGAACGCTTCTTCGCGAGAAGTACCTATCCCGACCACCTCAGGAGCGAACGCAACAGCTGACTTAATTGTCCCATTCTCAGACTTCACTTCACTCGCCGGCTCTGGGGCTAACTTCGCAAGCGTTGGTGCTATCGAAATAGAAGTCACCGGCCCAGATGCCGCAGACGCGATCGTCAACACCTTCAGCACCGTCGGCCCTTCGACCCGTCAAGTCAACTTGGCAAACCTCACCGCGATGGCCATCGGCAACCAAGTATTCGCCGATCGCAACAACAACGGTATTTGGGACAACACTGGAACCAACCCAGAAGTTGGAGTGCCAAACGTTCAATTGCAGCTCATCGAAGACTCCAACAACGATGGAATCTACAGCCCCGGAATCGATCAACAAGCGATCACATCCTTGGGCGCCCCACAAACCACCAGCACAAGCACCGTTGGGCTTTATGCGTTTGCCCCCATCCCCCAAGGCGCTTACTTCGTCATCATCCCCGCTTCGCAATTCGCCAACGGTAATCCTGCTGCCGGCTACAGCGTCAGCTCCGTCGTTCCCCCCAATGCAACGAACAATGCCAACACAGCAGTTACCCTCGTAGGAGGCGGAGCGGTCACCAAACGTGTTGTCCTCACTCCAGGCTCAGCACCAACCTCGGACGGTGATAATGACGCAAATACCGATAACTCGATCGACATTGGATTGAACCCTAACTTCGATCTTGCAATCGAAAAATTCGGTCCTGCGAACACGACCGAAGGTGCGACGATTACCTACACCCTCAAAGCGATCAACAACAGCCCTATCGAAGCGAAAGAAGTTGTCGTAGTCGACAACATTCCTGACGGTCTGAGAGTGATCAGCGCATCGCTGAACAATGCTTTCGTGGCTGTGCCAGCTTCCGCCGTCGACGCAAATCCTTCCAATCCAGATAATGTTGTATTCAACGTAGGCTCTATTGCTCCACGGGCCTCGCAAAGCAACATTCAAATCGTTGCGGCTGTCCTAGCCGGCACCTCAGGACCTTCCTTGATCAACTCGGCAACCATCGCAACTACCGATGCAACCTTCAATGAGACAAACCTCGATAATAATCGCGCCGAAGTAACAACCCTACTCGCAGCTCGTACGGTGGACCTCTCCGGCCGAATTTATGTGGACGTCGAGAAGAACAATGTCAGCGATCCAACTGACCCGGGGATTCCAGGCGCAAGTGTCTTTTTAACCGGTACACCGTTTACTGGAACGACCCCTGTGAACTTGCTGACCACCACCAATCAAAACGGTGACTACGTATTCAACAACGTTCAACAAGGAAACTACAACGTCCAAGTTTCCACTCCCCCTGGGTTCTCCTTCCAATCGTCTAACCCAGGAACCACCCAAGGTACCCCCGGATTCCAAACGATTGCGAATATCAACCTCAATACCAACTCGTCGCTGAACAACATTGGCTTCACACGAGCCTTTAGCAAGCGGCTATTCTTGGCATCCTCCGCACCGCTGTAAGCCCTCGCGTGCGGTGGTGATGTCGCTTATCGACGATTCGAATTATTCCCAACTGAGTACTCGAGAAGGTGTTTCGCCCCACCCCTTTCGTACTCAGCGCAGCGGTACTCGTACTCGCCCCCCTCTACAGCTTCCCCCTTTACTGCTTCGCCAACCGCAACACACGGATGCGATGCGCTTGACTATCCCCAATCCAGACCGATCCATCCGTATCGACAAAGATCCCATGCAGCCTGGCTAGCCGGCATAGCTTCGCATCCCGTATTTCGGATCCTTCGCCCACCCCTACTTCATCTTGGTCTTCTATCACAGGACCGTCTCCTTCTTGCCCCGTCCCGGCAATGGTCTCGATCACTCCACTTTTCGCATCGATCCGCCGAACCTTATGGCTCTCGGTGTCGGCTAACCAAACATTTCCAGATCCATCGATCGCAATCCCTTTGGGACCCTTCAATTCGGCGACTTTTGCCAAGCCACCATCGCCGGTGTCCCCACTCTTCCCCGTTCCTGCAATATGCTCGTAACGCCCTTCTTTCATCCGTATGCGAAAGACTTGATTCCCTTCACGCGTAGCGAGCCACATGTCTCCTTGGGAATCAAAATCGATTGACCTTGGACCATTGAGCGGTGTACCAACAAGGGGCGCTGCGTCGGGTGTCGGCCCTGCACGTCCGGTTCCCGCAAATGTTTCGATTACTCCAGTTTGCATATCGACTCGGCGAATCGCGTGATTGCCGATATCGCAAATATATAAACTCCCATCCGGTCCGAACTGTATGCTATGCGGTTGACGCAACATGGCTCGATCCGCGGGACCTCCGTCCCCCTGATACCCAGGCTTGCCAGTCCCAACCACGGTCCGTATAACCCCGGTGGACATTTCTATTTTGCGAACAACATGATTTTGCATGTCGACGACGTACAAGTCCCCTTTGCGATCAAACCGTATCTCATGTGGCTGATTGAAGGACGCTTGTAAAGCACTGCCACCATCACCTTCAAACCCTGTCTTCCCAGAGCCCGCAACTGTCTCCAAAATACCATCCTTGCGAATTCGACGAATACGCTGCCCGGTGTATTCGCAAAACCAAATACAGCCATCCGGACCTCGAACCACTCCAAAGGGATTGTTGAGCTGCGCGTCGCGCGCCGGCCCACCATCCCCCTCAAAGCCCGCTTGACCTGTCCCCGCGACATTCTCAAAAACCCACCGGGGCTTCGAACTATCGTTCGAACGTGACTCCCGCTGCTGCTTCTCCCGCTCGGCTTTAAGCGACTTTAGCTTGATAACCTTGCTGTTCTCCTTGAATCCACGCTCAAATTTGCCGATCTTTGGCAAGATGTTCGCTTGACAATATGGCTTCTCTGGATGCTTGGCAAAGTAATCCTGATGATACTCCTCCGCCGGAAAAAAGACTCGTAAAGGAGAAACCTCGGTGACGATCTTCCCGCGAAACGTTCGCTTCTTCTTGTACTCCTCAAGCAAACCTTCGACCACCTGCAACTCTTCTTGCGATCCGTAAAAAACGACCGAGCGATAACGAGTCCCGAAATCAGGCCCTTGTGCATTAAGACTCGTCGGATCGTGAGACTTGAAAAAGATCCGCAGCAATTCTTCGTAGCTGACAATCGAGGGATCGTACTGAACCCTCACCACCTCAGCATGCCCTGTTTGATCGGTCAGGACTTGCTCGTAACTCGGATTTGCCAACGCGCCCCCTGAATACCCTGAGACGACCGACTCCACTCCCCATACTCGCTCAAAGACGGCTTCAAGACACCAAAAACATCCGCCCCCAAAAACGGCGTTCGC
>CAIJIZ010000066.1 GCA_903820735.1 uncultured Pirellula sp. | reverse complement strand
CTCTGTGTTTCAAACCCCCGCCCCCTCTCCCTCCCCCCTTCCTCCTCCGTGTCCTCTGTGCCTCTGTGTTTCAAAACCCTCTCCCTCCCCCCTTCCTCCTCCGTGTCCTCTGTGCCTCTGTGTTTCCCCCCCTTCTGCCTTTATGTTGCCGATTGGACAAGAGCCCGTTAAGATGGCAAGCAGACAGTTAAATGCAATTTGCCAAGCAACCGATGATCTCTTCGAAGGGGACCTAGCCGATGAGTGAAATCAAGGATTCCGACATCAAAAGCAGGGTCAGCGAGACCATTCGCTCCTTACCCGATGATGCCAGTTGGGAGGAAGTCATGTATCGAATTTACGTGAGGCAGAAAATCGAGAACGGACTCAAAGATGTCGCCGAGGGTGATACCGTATCGATTGCCGAGGTACGCGAACGATTTGGTCTTTGCCGATGATGCCCGTGGAATGGACGCGGAGTGCTATCGCGGATTTAGCCAACATCTACGAATATATAGCTAAGGACTCCGAGCGTTACGCTCTATCTGTTGTCGACCGTCTCACCAGTCGGACAGTGCAGATAGGACAGTTTCCATTCTCAGGTGAGTTTGTTCCGGAGTACAGAAATGAACAGATTCGCGAGGTGATCGAGTACTCCTACAGGATCATTTATTATGTGGAAAGCGAAGTGATTTACGTCCTTGCGGTAGTGCATGGTGCCAGGTTGCTACCGGAAACGCCACCACTACCAAAGAGTTAGAACCAAGAGGCATCGCATTCGGTTGCGTCCTACCTACCTTTAGCTCCATCTACCCCCTCAATTTACTCTATTCGCTCTGCTCCCCATCTTTACTTTGTGCCCTCTGTGCCTCTGTGTTTCCCCCCCCGCCCCTTCACTTCCGAGCATTCCGTGGTTGATCGCGTGCATTGAACGTTGATCTCAAACGCACATCTGCGCCAAGCGTACCCTTGATGGCGTTTCGCTGCGCGCTGGTCTATCTCATTATGCCCCGTTGGCGCGGGTGTCGCATGGATGAGCGCCCAACCGCTCAATGCAAGATTTACGAGCCAGACCCAAGCCCAAACCGGAGTGTCCTCAGGCTTCGAGAACAAGCAATGACGGTTTGACGTCAAGCAATAATTGTTCGACTGTTTAAGGACGGATTCCGTCTCAGATCGTGTCTACCATTCACCTGTATGCGGGAGATTTTACGGTGGAATACGGGTGGAATGACTTTGTCCAGCGATAATTCCGTTAGCTTGTATCACCCCGAATGCGTTTACTTGGACTGACAAAGGATTAAACTACTGATTCTGCGAACCAGATTGGTACGAACGGGAGAAATCGATGCCGATTGAGAATCCTTATCCTAAACGTAAAAAAGGGGGGGAGCCTTTCGATTGACAGAGTGACGCTCCAACGTCGATACACTGCGGATCGTTCAACTACCTGTTTACAGACCCGGCGATGCTATGAATCAGGTTTCGTTCAACGCATTTCGAAGTTCTTGCATTCATGTCAAATGCTGGATTTCGCAGAAACTAAACCTGGAAAAACTTTGACTCTTTCTTACCGCAGCTTGATTTCTAATGGATGACCATTCGGCCTATAAGCTACGTAACCAACCCAGGGTAGTGATTAATACCCTTCAACCTGCTGCTACGGAGAATGAATACCGGACGCACTTTACCGCATTGGAATGGTCGCTTGCAGAACCAATTTTGATCCGCGACGAGCAGGACATTCAGTCTCGCCCGAACTGGCAAGATCGCATTCAACCGTTCCGGCACCAAATCGAGAACCTGGTTCGATTCTGCCGCCGTCTTCCGGTCAGTCTTATCGCGGATGATGTTGGCCTCGGTAAGACGATCAGTGCAGGACTGATTATAAGTGAATTGATGATTCGGCGTCGAATCAATAGAGTGTTGATCATCGCTCCCAAAATATTGGTTAACAACTGGTGCGAGGAGTTACAATCCAAGTTTGGAATCCGGGCCAAGGAGCTACTCAGTAAGAACTTCCATTCAATTCAAAACGAAAACGTGTTGGCTCATGTCATCACGTACAATAGTGCAAGGCAGATTTTGCCCCATATCCGCCCAGGAACTTTTGATATGGTGGTGTTGGACGAAGCACACGCGATTCGCAACCTACGAGCTAGTGTGAATCCACCGATCATTGCACAAGAAATTTATCGTTCCCTCGAATCACGTATGTTTAAATACGTGTTAATGCTGACGGCTACACCAATCCAGAATCGCTTGTGGGATATCTACTCGCTTGTCGATTGTTTAGCCGTCGCGAAGGGCCACAGAAATCCATTGGGATCGCGAGATGAATTCGCGGCTCGATACGTGGCTGATGGAAAGGCTGCGGCGAGAGAACTGAAACCGGAGTTTCGAGACGAATTTCGCTCAATCGTTGCGAATTATATGCTTCGCACCCGTCGCGCGGATGCAAAGTTGTTGTTTCCCGAGCGAGATGTTAAGAATTTGGAAGTCCGATCACTTACGGAGGAAAAGCTCTTACAGCAACTCGTTGCAAATGAAGTCAGTGGTCTTGATCCCCTCGTACAATCGTCCCTACTTGTTGGCATGATGAGTAGCCCACATGCATTAGCGAAACAAATCTCCAAGACGGGTTTAAGGGGTGTTGTAGCCAAACACCTTCGCAACGCACTTGATACTGCCTCTGCAACGGACTACATACCAGCAAAGATGAGTAAGCTTCTGGAAATCGTACAGGAGTTGAAACATGCTGACCCTAACTGGCGAATCGTTATCTTCACGTCTCGACTTGAAACCCAAGAAATGATTGCTCGGGTATTCTCTAGACAGGGTATTCGATTTGGATTGATCCGTGGTTCCTCGGCAGCAGCCAATCAAAGGGCGATTTCCGATTTCCGTCAAGATCCACCCAGGATTCAAGCGATCATTTCTAGCGATGCGGGCGCGGAAGGGGTAAACCTTCAAGTTGCAAACGTACTCGTGAATTATGATCTGCCATGGAACCCTATGGTTGTGGAGCAACGAATAGGTCGAATCCAACGTATCGGTTCAAATTTCAGTCGCGTTGTCATCTTCAACCTAGTCCATTCGGATAGCCCGGAATCAAGAATTGTGGGTAGGTTGATGCAAAAACTGCAGGTGATTGCTCACACGGTTGGAGACATTGAGGCATTGCTAAATCAAGGAGATGGGCAAGACCGGGGAGAGTCCTTCGAGGCGAGTATTCGCAAGTTGGTGATTAACTCGCTTCAGGGATTCGATGTCGAAAAACAGACGATGCTCGCAGAAAAAAGCATAGAAGAAGGGCGTCGAATTTTCGATGAGAATATAGAAACAATCGACCGTACTCTCGGTGCATTAGAACAAGGAGTTGATGAAATCCCATCCCCAAAACTTGAGAAATCTCCTCCAAGAACGGGATATCGCGAGTTCGTTGTGGATGCATTACGAAATGAAGAAATCGAACTTCAGGAGCTCTCGAGAGATCTTTATCAAACACGTTCATCTCAGTATCAGGACGGATTGTTGGCTTTCAACGAAGCTATCTGTGAGCAACATTCTGCGTCGGGCGTCTTTCAAGGGCGGACTCCAGCCCTCTATGTTCCAGGGAAGCCAGCATTCGAACGATTAGTACAGAAATGGGTGGACCGTTCTGCAACAAGGCTATTCTCGGCTGAGATGAATGAAACTCAGATTCAGCAAACGATACAGCAGTGGGTTGCGAGTATCCCCGGCGCTGTGCTCCGAAACACAGCGACCACCGCAAAACCCAAAGCGTTCGTTGGGGAAGTCATCTGCCGTGCAAAAATTGCCAATAATGTCGATAGCTTCGAGAAGCTTATAGCGATTCAAGCCGGAGGGGATTTCGAGTTTCACGAACCCTCAGAGGAGCAAGCAACAAGAATAGTGTTTCCCACCAAACCGGATTCTTTAATTCCAGACCTAGCCTCCCGAATTGCTGGGGCCGTCCAAGCGGATAAAGACATCAGAAAATTCGAAGAATTTTACGATAGGCGACTACAAGTCGAACGACGCAAAAGTGATCAGGGGGCGAGACTAGAATCACTCGAACGGGATCTTGCTTCCAACGTTTTCGCTGAGCCCCTTGCCACACGCGGAGTTGTCACTTCGGTGATTCAAGCGGAGGTTGTTTTTGATTTACCAAACAAGTCCGGTGTTACGGTATCGTTGGAACTAGCAAATAACCAAGTAACGTTTGAGCCAGTTCGCGCAACATGTCGCCATTCCTTTGTATCGGTTCCATCGCCTTGCCTGGAAACCTGCGAAGAGTCTGGAAACCAAATAATGCCTGAGTATGTGGAAACTTGCAGCGTGTCAGGAAAGCGAGTTTGGCGGAATTTGCTTCACACCTGTCCGGAATCTAGCAAGCACTTTCTTCCAAATGAAGGTGCTGTATGTTCCGTTTCTAACCTCTTGGTGTTGCCTTCGCTCCTCGAAAAATCTGAACATTCTGGGCGATCCGCACTCGGACGCTACATTCAGCAGTGTGAGTTCACGGAAAAGATCGTTCTGGTAGACGAGATTGTGTACAGCTCACTGAGCAACCGAAAACTAATTAAGGATCATGCGATAAATTTGGCAGATGGGAGGAATATCTGTCACCCAAAGGAAGCATTCCTCTGTGATTTCAACCAGCTTTATTATCCAATTCATCAAGAGGTTATTTCCGAGTATTCAAATAAGCGGTCAAGTATCCAAAGCATGGCAAGATCGGATGTTTCTGGGGTTTTGGTACACCAATCGGAATTGAAAGCTTGCGAGGTTACTAGCAAACAACTTTTGCCGAGCGAAGGTGAAACTTGCAGCGTAAGCGGGAAATGGGTGATAGCGAATGAGCTTGCTGTATGTCCTCAAACAGACCGAAAACTCCTTAGAGAGTATCTCGCCATCTGCGATGAAACTGGAACAAATGTCCATCCTAGCGCTTTGTCCACCTGTTGTTTGACGAACAAGAAAGTCCTAAAGAACTTACTGGGGAAGAGTGATGAATCTGGGCGGATGGCTCTGCAGAGTTGTTGTCTAAAATGTCCTGAAACGGACAAGCAAGTTTTGACGGACGAAGTTGTTCTATGTGAAGATAGCGGAGAATTGGTGGTACGTTCCTCGCTAGGATATTGTGAAGTAACCGGTAAGCAGGTTCGCTTGTCGCGGTTACATCGTAGTCCTATTTCGAAGAAGCTAGCTTGCAGATATCTGTTCCAGAGTTGCGAGGAAACCAACGAATTAATGCTTCCTGAAGACCTAGAGGTCTGCCAGGAAACGCAGCGAACCGTCGATAAGCGACTCGTCGCCGAGAGCAGTTTCTCCAAGCGTCGCGTTTTGAAACGATTGCTAAAAAAGAGTTTCATTTCCCACCGATATGGGATCGAATCTGAACTGGCACAGTGTGGGGAAACACAAAAACGATTGCTGCTAGACGAACTGGGTATTTGCGAGTTCACTCAAAAGAGAGTGAACAAGAATCTTTTAATTTCCTCAGATCTCAGTGGCAAACAGATCCTGAAATCGCGAGCGGTTCGCAGCGAACGCTCGTCGCGAATCGGTGCGCCAAACGAATTGAAACGTTGCGAAATAACCCATCGGTGGTATTGCCCAGACGAAGGAGATGTCTGTGAAGTGTCGGGTAGATGGGTCCATGGAGACCTGCTAGGTGAATCACAAATCAGCGGCAAACGCGTCGCCAAGGTTGAGCTTCGACGTAGCCACAGATCCAATCGATTCGCATTAGAGACGGAGATGCTCCGATGCGAACTGACGGGCAATTTGCTGTTTCCGGACGAAGTAGGGCTATGCAGCATTTCGAATCAAACGATCGATCGTAAGATGTTAGTCCAGAGCGATCTTTCCGAAAAATTAGCACTAGTCGACCACATGGTGGTCAGCGAAAGGTCGGGGAAACGAGGATTACCATCGGAGATGATCGAGTGCGAGGAAACAACCAAGTGGTTTCTCCCCCATGAAATCGGCCGTTGCGAAATTACCTCAAAGCGAGTCGATCCCAGCCTCTTAGGAATCGATAGTCGGTCTGGTAAACCTGTACTTTTGGATTTACTTGCAACCAGTCCTATTTCTAACGTGTGCACGCTCAAGTCGGCGATGGTCAGGTGTGTCGATACCCAAAAATACTACCTTCCGGATGAGGTTGATCGGTGTTCCGAATCGCAGGAATTTGTCGAGAAGAGTCTTCTGGAGGAAGACCCTGCGACTGGCAAGAAGACGCGGAGCTCACGGATGGGGGTTAGTGCACTTTCTGGGAAGAGAGAATTCAAGCATTTGATGGTAAAGTGTCAGGAAACACACGAGTACTTTTTAGAAGATGAGGTTGGGAAGTGCGAGGCAAGTGGCGGAATCGTCGATCGACGGTTGCTTGGATATTGTGCGATTTCGAAGAAGACGTGCCTAAACCGACTTCTCGTAACGAGTGAGTTAACTGGACGTAATGGTAGGTTGATATTTCTTAGACGTTGCGGGGAAACGGGAAAGACGCTTTTTGAAGATGAATCAATACAGTGCGAGGTCTCCAAAGAATTCTGTGATCCATCGATGATTTTGGTTTGTAGTATTACTGGCAAGAAGGCCGGGAAATCGCGAATGGTCAGATGTTCTCTAACTGGAAGGTGGGGATTGGCATCTCAATCCCTCAAGAGTGCGGATGGAAGAGTGTTCTTGAACGACGCCATCACGAAGTGCTATTGGAACGGAAAATACCATTCATCATCCATGGTTGCCGAGTGTGTTTTGACGGGTTGTAAAATGTCGGCTGGATTACTTAGTCCCCAAAAAGAGTTTCAGTTGTTGATTAAGATGTTGACGGGCGAAGAACAAGGAGAATCTTTGCATGACCTGAGCGTCATCATGGATGCGGTTCCATCGGAACTGGTCGGACTAAAGGAAGTTCGAGTAACGTCAAATTCTAAAGGAGATAAGCATGCGGTAGTGGGAAGGCGTTCATCGTTTTTGATGTTCAACGAATGGATCGGCTTTCTGTGTGAGGGAAGCAAGGGAAGTTGTAAGTTGGGTAGTAACATCGCAGTTGGGAAGCGTGTTGCGGATTCGTGGATTATTCAGAAAGTGATTGTGAAACCTCAACCATGAAATCGTCGACGAGGCGCGGACCGGAAAAGGTGTTCAGTAAGTTGATTCGTCGAGAGTATGAGCGACTGTTTAGTGTGTGTGTGGCTGCAAAGGGCGAGTTAAGTGCGAAGCGTCGTGAGTATTACAAGGCATTGAGATTGGTCGATCGTTCGAAGGGGTGGATAGGCCGGTTGGAGCGAGCGACTCGATGGGGGCCACGGATACGAGATATAAATCTATGGCCTATTGCGGTCATTTTTCCAGTGATCTGGTTGCCAACTTTATTTGGGATGTTCTATGTGCTGGGCATCCATCCATTTGTAGGCGTATTCAATCCGTTGTTTTTCTTTAGCCTGACTGTTCTTCCCATTGGTTTGGTTGGCTGGAGGATTTGGGATATTCGCCAATTAAGTCAAACATCCCAGGAAGCGACCATTGAGAGGTTCCGTGAGCAACTCATTCCGTTAGAGAACGCATTAGAGACAGCTCGAGAGGAGCTGAGGGTTGCGAAGGTAGCAAGAAGATCCGCGCTGGACTCAATGTCGGACTTCAGGCGTCTGCATGGGATCGATCTGAAAACGTGTATTGGGTGGGATGTGGAGATCAGTCAAAAGAAGCACAGGCTTCCGTAAGCCGCACCGTTTGTATTTCTCAGCTAGGGCGGTGAAACACTCGATCATGTCGATGAGGATTGCTTGGTTTTAAATAGGTTGTACACGGAATAAGGAGCAACGTATTTTTTGCTCGGACGCATAGCACTGGGCATCCGTCAGCCGCGTGACTCGTCTGATATGCACACGGTTTGCCAAGTGAGCTGGCAAGTTGAGTTGATCGTACCAGTAGCGATAGGACTTCGGTCCAAGGTGTTGGCGGGAGTGGGCATACGCAAGCACGAGGTAGCGGTTTTTGACATCGGCACCGGAGTCTTTCCCCCAGGAAACGTTTCCGAGTTCAACTAGTTTCTGCACGCAGCCGCAGAACTCATCAAAGTTCTTTTCGCCAGCCCCACCTTTGTAGTACTTGGTTGTGCCTTGGAAGTCTCTATGGCGATTATGAAGATAGAATTTGAACTCGACGACAGAGGGGCCCGTCGAGTCGAAAAAGAACAGATCGCATCGTTTCCACTCCGTTTCGCAACGTGTGCCGGGATAGAGTTCTAGCATCGACCGTACAAAGAAATAGCGAAACACAGATTCTGTGAAGTGATGCAGAGGCGTCTTGGATAGTTCCTCGGAGAAGTGTACCCAAGTACGTTTCAAAACCGTCGGTAGGTGAATTTTGGTCATTGCATGGGATCCAAATGAAACTGATGGGGCGCTACTCTATATCGAAGTAGTTTTTCCCTGAAGGTTGATTGGAATAATGCCCGGAGATGAAAATGGTGCTTTTTGAAGCGCCAAACACCTGTACCGTTTAGGCGCACAGTGATCGTCGAGTTCTCATAGTATGGGGAAAACCCCATTACGGAATCACGGTGGAATTAGCCATGCCTGCGGGGGGAAGCTCTCCCACAAAAGTCAAATTGCTGTAACCATTCACTTTGTTGTACTCGTAATAAAAGCGAATTTGTCCGTAGACCGCAGTATCATCTCCGTAGAATGCGGTGTAGGGTTGTGATGGGTAGACGGCGGTTTCTTTACTCTTAAAGACCACAAGATACGAGAACCTTCGGCCAGCGTCTTTTTCTCTAAAAGCTTTGCAAAAGGCGACCAATTCGTTCTTATCCAGCGGGCTCTTATCGCTCCAGTAAACATGCATCAAGTCACCGGGCGTCAGTGGGTCCATCCTGGAAGAGATGTAGTGAAATCCAGGCGGTACGTAATCTGGAGTTTCGTTACCATCATTCGCATTCCGCGAGCTCGCGGGTATTCGTTTGAAGGAATACACTTTCGTGACAATAACGCTGGCGCTTTTCGCGCCAAGATTTTTGGGCAGATAAAAGCCGTCTTCCGCAGTTTGTCGTACCCCGCCTGGTTCCAGTCCATTCGATTCTTTCCGCTCGGCAAAAAGCGTATATGGTTGCCGAAGAACCGTGCGGCCACTTGGGTCCTTGATGATGTACTCAACATCAATAATCTTTACCCGCTCTGTTCCATTATTCTTAAATTTGGTCTCAATGACATCCATCGGTTCGCCTTTCGCATTTGGGCGCTCGGTCAATTTCGTTTCAATCACTTCGATGGTACTCGGGTCGACAAAATTGGGGGCCGGTTCGTCACTGATCGCATCGTTTTTTAAACGCGAGAGTTTTTCGGCGTTAACAAGGGAAATTGCATCCTCGATTTTTGGTTCCGTTGGCTTATCCAACTGCAGGGTATTTATGTTGTTTTCGCATTCCGCGATTTTCTTCTGAAGGGAAATAACAAGCTCAGCCTTTTCGGTCGTTTTCTTTCGTGATACTTCCAGTGCCGCAAATGCTCGCTCAATCGCTTGCCTATCCGCATCTGACAGTTTCTCTTTGGTAACTTCGATCGTCTTTCCGTCTTCTTTTTTTAGCTTTGCGCTCGTGAAATCGGACTCAATTAGAGTCGCCTTTGTTTTGAATTTTCCGTCGACGGACACCCACTCTCTTGGTTCGAATACGGGGGAGGCGACTTGAACGTTAGTTGCGTTGTCGAGTTCGGATTCAAGCGATTTACGCTGCTCTTGAAATTCAGATCGAAGGTGCTGTTGACGGCCCCATTCATCAAGGTGCTTTTGATAGGTTTGCAACAACTCTTTGTACTTGTCCCTCGTAACCGAGTCGACAGTTTCCAGCGACACACTTTTTTTCGCATTTGCAATGCGATTCGCTTCCTGATTCGGAAGGTCCCCCTCTGCTTGCCTGACGGAGGTATCCGTTTTTCTAGCGGCGGGATTTCCCGACCTCAATTGGATGCTCAGAAATGCCAGGAATATCAGAAGGAGTAACGCTGGAAGGGACAGGAATAACTGTTTTATCATTTGATAACTACAATCGCGAGAAAGTATCCGAGGCAATAAAAAACCAGATCCATGGGATCAAAAGTTCCGGGTATCAGCTTAAGTTGTTGGCCGAATTCCGATAGGATCGCCAGCGAAATGGGTAATTTGGTAACGGGACTCACCTTGCCATTTATTTGAAGCATCCAGGAAGTAGCAGCGTACGTCCATAGTCCATCAGGGAATGAATTTGCCAGGTAGGTTCTATCGATGAAGCGAAGCCTTTGTGGCAGATCAATTGGAATGACTGAGTTGATCAGCAAGAATAGTAGGTTGTCACGTTCTCGAAATAAGAGATAAATGCATCCGCCGATCAACAGCGGCAGAAAAACGTGAATTATCTTTGCATTCCAGACAGACCTTCGAAAGTGACTCAAAAGACTTCTCTCATGAAACGGACTTCGAACTTACCGACTAACGGTTTCATCAACTCCAGCGCCTAATTCGATTAGATATTCTCGTCCCTTTTTGATAACTTCAAAGATTTCTCGAAGTCCATCAAACCCTAGAAACGTCATTGCTCCGCCAGGAGACACGTCGAAAAACACTTGCTGTTTCCCATTAGTGTCCTGATAGAAACCGACCTTCAGCGAGTCACGCGTGACATATTCAAATTCGGTATAGTCGTTTCGTTCAGATGCGTGCTGCTTGGCAATCCCAAGCAAGTGTTTTATGGCAAGAAGTAGTTCCTTTAGTTCCTCAAAATCCACTAAGCAGGATTCCTCAGTTCCGTCATCTGATTCATGTTCAATTTTCAACCCAAATGTACGCTGCCCACGCGTTCCCTGGGCGATCGCGAAAACCAAAGTCGAGAACACTAGTTCGTTTCCGTAAAGGCACGGAACCTTCCCAATTCCTCGAAACTGTTTCATTACTACATGACCACGTTTGGCAAGGAACTTCCCTGCTTCCGTGGCAGGTTCCTCTTGATTTTGGCGAAGTTTTCGAATTTCGGTCATAATCACATTAAGGGGTGGAATTTGCGTTCGAACTAACTTGCTGTGTTCCGCGTACTATTTCTGTACAGGGATTTCGATGCGATGTGTCGAATCAGGCTGCGGGGTTGCCCTAACGAAAATTCGCTAGATGCAATCAGCATTGCATGGAATATACCGAAAAAGTGACTCGAAGGAAGCATCTACTACGCAAGGTTGCGTCAGATTTTATCTTCCTCTGGCTTCACCTTGCCTAGTTTCCGGCCAAGCTTAAAAAAACGTATGGAGCGGCTTGATTAGCAAGCGTAGCAGAACAAAAAACTACATCGCACGGAGGAACTGACGGTCCGCGACTAATTTCTTGAAATGGTCGACCAGTTTCGTTGCAATCACCTTGCTATTGAGCCTCAAACCAACTTCGATGTTTCTCTCTTGCGCTGCCTCAGTGAAATTTGCGGATGAAACGAAGACGTTATAGCTATCAACCACAACACATTTTGCGTGTAACGATGAGCGAACGGGTGTATTGTCCGCAGTACTGCGTGGGTCATAGTAGACCGCAGGCAGCCTTGATCCCTTAGGCCATTGATGGGACTTGAATTTCTCGATGTATCGCGAAACGAGGATTTCTGATTTGGTCGTATCTCCGTCTCCTCTTGCGATATTAAGAAACAATTCGACCTGTAACTCTGGCGCTGATTCCATACGCTGTGCTAAGGACTCGAAAACCTTTTGGCCTTGATGCACGGCGTACCCAACCACAACCACGGTCTTCTTCGCATGGGAAAACATTTCACGGACCACAACGGATGTCTCTCGATTGGTTATGCCAGGCGCTTCCGGTCCCGAGGTTACCAAATCGATATCTGTGGGATTTGAATGTATAGATGCTTCGCGGTCCTGTAGGATGGATTCAACGAGAACCGCTACATGCTCTGCACTGAATCCGAGCGATGATAAATCGGTAAGTTTCAACGCGAGCGCTTCGCATATGTCGCCTCGGAAAATTCGTGCCATCTGCAGTGGCGTTGCAGGAAGCGTGAGTCGACCAGATCGCAAACTGTTTGCGATCAATCGAAGGTCTTTTGAACTAAGCCGAGTGAACGCGTCGTTCATTGTTTGAAAAACTCGATTCCTAGGTTGTCAACGGTCGACACGACCAATGCTCGATCCAGGAACTCGTTGTGTTGCTCACAAGATGTCTCCGAGACTAACAAACATCCGTGGCACGCGGCACCGTGCAAGAAACGGCGTTCATGTATGTTTGAAGGCTCATGTTGTGCGCATACCGGATCGTTAGAGCAAAGCTCCCCCATCGAGAGCGCTCCCCGTATGTGTTCGTGGATGCGGCGACCAACTTGTACCAACCCTCCTAGGGTCCCCTCCGCATCGGATGTTCCGGTGTAGAGCAACACACCGTAGCCAACATCCGGGATGGAGTAAATTCGCTCGCGAATCGAACTTGCGGGATAGCCGCATTCAAGGGATACCTCCGTGATCAGCATATGCGAAAACGAGTGGAACAAAACGTAAGGTAGTAAACCACCCTGTTCAACAAACTTTTTGGATGCACCACTGTGTTCCGCTTTCCATGCCTCGTATCCTCTGAGCAATCGCATCCCATGTGTTAATACTTCTGGGCGTGATACCCAGTCTTCGACAGCTTGCTTCTTGAACTGAATGAAGATCCCCTCGCCACGATTTTCGACTGCTGGTAACCACGTGATTTCTCGTGCCAAAGAAGCACGTCGAACCCCCATTTCCAACTCGCCATCAATGTCAGGTGAGACTGCTTCAAACCGGGTGAATCCAACCTGCGCCATGACTTCACGTAGCCGATGGACGAGCACGATGCGTTCGATCGATTGCATCCAAGGTGCGTCCCATACCTTTTTGGGCAAGGTACGCGCAAAGAAGTTGCCATCGGGTTTGTCGTCTCCAAGCTCGTCTTTGCTGGACATCAGCGTTTCCATTTCCGCCTGCTTGATCGTTTTCGGTTGACTAGCGGACTGGCCCCGACGCAACTTTACTTCCGCGAAAACTTCCTCGTCGGAATAGTCGCCAAGGATTGTATAAACTTTGGCTTTCTTTCGCTCATACTTGAGCTCACCAACATCCGCCACTTCGCTAATGAAGTCCCACACAAGTTCAACGGCTTGACGGAGTTCGACATTTCGATCCGGCAATGAGATGACGCTCATCAATTGAGTGAAATACGCGTTACTTGCGGTTCGGATAAGCAGACGATTAGGCTCGCCGCATCTTTCGTTGGCGTAAGCACCGAGCCACGGCCGCTTTCCATCGCATCGCAGCATTGACTCCGGGGACTCAATAGCTAAAGCCATGCTGCGTTCAGCCTTGCCGCATTCGCAACGAACGTAGACTTCCGCAAGGTCTCCGCTTGTACCACGTTCCTCGATCCATAGTTGACGCCGGCACTCCGTGTTTCCACCGTGCACAAAGCTATACCAATCGATATCACCGATATGCCCATTGCGGCATGCACGAACGAAGCGGACGGGAACGACAGCTCGCTTTTTCTTGTCGTCACCTATGAATTTGCCTTTCGTTAGCATATTTCGGTGAACCAACATTCTTGCACGAGCAAATCCAACGCTGGCATCTCTGTCCACATCCTGGGTGATGAACCACTCGGGGAACTGCCACGCCGTGATCCCGGTTTGCGGTGCAGTTGGATCGTCATTGTCAGGTGGTGGACTATATAGCTTGAGGACCTGTAACGGTGGGTCAAACAGTTGTTTCAGCTTCTCTATCAGCCGTGGTTCAACGATCTCTTCGCCTCCCGTTGACCACGAATCGAGCCCGCCGATGAGGACGGAATGGTTGGGCAAATCCACCATCGAACCTGGCCCAAACGATGTGATCAATTGGCTTTGACGAATTTGCCCGTGCGGGCGACTTCCTGGTCTTCTACTCATTGCTCTTCCTCCGCATCGATTTCAACACCGTCGATTGTTTTCAGCCAAAGATTGACGCTTGGCTCAACGTCACGCATCGAACGGTTCGCCCGGAACTTCTTGTGTCTAGGGGGTAAATTCTTTAGTTCTGGGTTCAGAAACTCATAGAGCAATCGCTGTGCGCTCCCTGTTTCTGTTTGGTACTGCAAGGCACCGCCGGTATCATGTAGTTCCTTAGCGATAACACTCCAGGTATCCAGCAAATCCTTACAGCGGTCCGCTACTTTCTGCCTTAATTCGGCTGCTTCGAGAGACGAGCTATCGGAATGCGTTTCCAACGCACGGTTTGCTAGTTGTTCTATTGCAAACTGAAGTCGAGGCATCTCTTTAAGAATTTCAGTTGCTCCCCGTGGTGGAGTCATCGGAGCATGACCGTGTCGGGCTAACGCGATGAAAGTTCCCGCAAGGCCACGGTCCAATGCTCTAGGTGAAAAGGGTGTTACGCTAGTCGCTTCAACACTGCGATAGAAGGACTCGTGGAATACGGCAAATCGCTCGTAATGCGATCGATCTCGCGGTCGATGCACGTTCAAGATCGTCACCACCAATCCAGGTCGCCCTCCTCTTCCAGGCTCACCGGCGTCTCGTCCTACGCGGCTCGTTGCCTGGATGTATTCACTGCTGGTCTTGGGTTGACCGAAACAAACCATGAGGCCAAGCCGTGTAATATCCAAACCGACAGAGATCATGTTGGTGGCAATCGCGACGTCGACACGGTCTTTTTCTTTAAACGCTTGTTCGAGTCTTCGTTTGGCTTCCGAAACCTTGTCGGTGCTGACTCGACTGGTTAGCTCTACGGGCTCGTATGCAATAGTCCGATCTTTGAAAAGTCCATCCGTTTCGCCAAGACGTTTGCGACTGCCCCGTCCTGTGAGCTGAGTTCGGATGTCATCTTCAATAAGTCGTCTGGCACCTCCCAGTTCACGGAGGCTATTAAAATACCCAAGCAACGTCATGTAAGGATCAGCGGGGTTTATGTCCGCTTTGCTACCCCCGTTGGTGTCATACGCCTTTTGAGCGGCCGACAGGAGCGTAAGGTAGACTCGCATCATGATCACTTTAGGACTACGACCCTGGGCGGCAATGCCGACGTATTTCCGGGCATTGCTCTCCTTTATGCTATGGGTTCGTGCGAAGAACGAATCACGGATGTCGGGTCCCGGCGGAGGAAAGACATCGACATCAGGACGGTTGAATAGCGATCGAATCTGACTGAGCGCTCGACGCACTGTCGCTGTTGATGCGATGATTTTGGGCCTAATCTCCTTTCCATCGACTTTGACAGACGCTAGCGAATCCAAGGCAGTCTCATAGAGCCCAACCATTGTTCCCAACGGGCCTGAGATCAAATGCAACTCATCCTGGATAATCAGATCTGGCGGTGGAAGTCGATCGACCGGTAACGGTCTACCGGTACCAGTGTCGCACGGACCATAGAATCCCTCCGAGTCAACTCGATCCACATTGCCAAAAAAGGCCCCCACCTCGCCGGTCCAAGGCATTGCGGCGAACTTATCGACGGTGGCAATCAGAAAGCACGGCAGTCGACGATAGATTGGCTCATCCACCGACAGAATTGGCAGCGAGTTGCCTCGAGAGAACTCGCAACGCCGGTTAGCACAATTCACTCGCAGGTCTGTCGGATTGTCCGTATTGGGAACAAGTTGAAATGAATTTGACTTAAACTTTGTTCCACACCAGGGACATTCCTCCAGGGGGATGGGCGACGGCTTACGATCGTCGTTCTTGAACGCGATTGTCTTGGCGCGAGCTGATTCACGATCCGTATCTCCTTTTCGCCCCATGCGGTTTGGAGTAGCCGCACGACCGACCCAAAGGCCGATCTCGAAAGGCCACTCACCAAGCTTGTCGACGTCCTTCTGTCGCTCAAGTTCAAGGGCGCAAATCAATGCAGCGGCTCGTCCAAGTTGATCAAGTGTCAACAGACGCAACGTGTATCGCATCAAGACGCTCAGTCCACCGGATGTTAGCCCCTTGTTGCGAAGACGGCGCAGGACAAGCGTAAACGCGGCCAGTCCTAAATACGCCTCCGTCTTACCACCGCCCGTGGGAAAGAACAGAAGATCGACGAGCTCTCGATCGTCGCTTGTCGGCTCTGCGATTCCCTTTAGATTCATCAAAATGAATGCAAGCTGGAATGGACGCCAGGAAGGGGAGATTGCTTCGGGAACGGTTTTTAATTGCAGGGCTAGCCGGCGTCGTCCCTGCGCCGCCATCGTCTTGTTTGCGAGGCGAAAAGCCTCCATGCAATCGTCTTGTGCCAAGAGCTCAATGCCAGCTCGAATCCGTTTCGCAGCAAGTCCAGCTCGACGAAGCAGTTCCGATGCAATCTCCTGACGACGTTGTGACAAGCCACTGAGACTCTTTTTCTGCTTCTCGATCCAGCTTTCGTAGCTACTCGCAAAGCCACCAAGCTGCTCCATCGCATCTTTGCCATCTCGCAAAAATGCAAGTGTCTCCATATTCAAAGTGACACCGTCGATCTTGGCCGGAGCGACCTTCTCTACTTCCGCAGTCGGCAAGTGGCAAGTGCGAACAATCTTGCACACCCCGTCCTCAACGACAGAATCAGTCGAAACGCTATGGCCAACCGAGAACTCAAATGAGTTGCGATACTGAACATCGGCGACGCGTTCATCCCAGTCGTCGCTTTCTAGGCTATGCAGATTGGGGCGGGCGATGAATGTACGCTCGCTTTGAACCTCCAGTTCCACTTGGAAGATGAAGCCTTCGTCGCGAACTTCATCGGGCGAAGCTTTGCGACGATTTACAACGAAGATCGATAGGCTTCGTGTTCCCTTAGGCAGACCACCATCTGCGTCTCCATCCGGAACACCGCGCAACGACCAAACGACCTCAACTCCGCGACTATTGGGAACAGAAACGACTCCTTGAGCAGGAACTTTATTACCGAGCTCGATAGTTAGGATCTCTTCGTGCGGGGTGCGTCGCCATTGAGGCAAACTCCCCTGCCTGGCACCTTCCTCTGGCTCGATACGAAGGTACTCCCCATAGCGGACGATCACTTGCAGTTCCTGTTTGCCCGATGGCACCAGAACGCTCAACCCCAGGCTACTGGGCAAATAGGATCGCTTGCTAGCTGCTTGTTCGGGTGTTTGATTCTCGTCGACTGTCGCTACCGCAGGAGCCTGATCCACTTCGTCATCGCTGTTTGGATCGTAACGCTGGTCCTCGTCGGCGTCCGTAGGCACTAGGAATCCAGTAAGGTACCAACGCGACGGTGCTTGCGGTAGCACCTCACGATGATCCCCAAGTCCACCGGACGGACCGATAAGGTCAACTTGAAGAGCATCAAGCAATGAAGCTCGGACGTGTATTGGCTCTGTGCTCATTATGCAATTGGTTCGTTGAGAGCGAGGCGATCGTGAATTAAATTATACAAATTTGATCATAACGTCGGCCGAGGATCTATCATCTTATCGATGAATTGATGTGAATGGACCGACTCCACGACATAACTCTCGAATTCCGACCGGAAATACCCCCAACTCCTACAACCTGCCATCTCCAATAGCGATTCCACATCAGAAGAAACTTGCCAGCCTAAGCGGGGGTTCAATATTTCTACTACCCGCACCCGCGAAATTCGGCAACCTAGTTCTAGCAATGCCGCATATACAAGTACTTGGCGAATGTCCTCCGAACGACAATTTCGATTCCCTGCTTTGATCTCAATAATTACATCACCGTCTATTCCGTCGACATCACACGAATCGATGATTCCTGCGCCCGGAACGCGGACGAACATATTCGGAGACAAACCGATCAGCTGAAACATCTCTAAAAGCCTTTCAGCAATTATGATGGATTCGTTAAGATCGCTGGAATTGAGGCTTGCCAAATGGTAGCTCTGTCCTGATCGAAATCTTTCAATAAACTTTACTGCTGAATCCAACGCAACACGACGATGGTCATCCGAAAGTGCCGCTACAGTACAGTTGCAATTAATAGCAGAATGAGCCAAACGCGTCGCCGCCTCATTGATGAGCCCTCTGTTTTCGGCGTTTGATACTCCGGAAAATACGGGCAAGACAAATTTCCTAGAAGCATTGAGCAACCGTGTCATCTGTTCGCTACGCGGCATCACCGCCCTCCAGAAATCCCGGTTAAGAGTATTAAATGTCCTTTCGGAAATCATAATGGAACCTCCCAGTCCTGACCGGAATTCTTATCACTAAGCCAGTTCAAAAAAGCTACGTCATGAGGACGTAGAACATTCTTTGTCGCGTTTCTCCAATGCTTGCCCTCGTCACCTAATACAAATGACCCAGCGAGTAAGGCGCGGATTGTCCATGGATTGCTTATGGTCGAAAAGCGGTTCTTAAGGTCTGAGAGCCAAGGCCTAGACCTGCGTTTCACCATTGCAAGTACAATTTCCCGTTCAAGAACGGGAGTGAGAGTCCTTTGCAAGAAGATCTCCTGTAACGTAATATCTGCATCGGGCGATGGGTCATCCGCAAGCACACGAATAGCAAAAGCCAGCGTCCCAGAAGCTCCGATCAGTGGTGATCGTTTTTCTACCAGTTCACGCACTCGCTTGAAAAATAACCTAGCAGCATCATCCGCCACACCGTCCTTGATCTTGCGAAAAGCAATCGCAGTTGGGACAAAAACGGGAGACATGTTCCCAAGATTATCCGCAAGCGTCCGTACGGCATCTGATCGCTGTGCTTCAGCCATAAACTGCAACGCTTTGATGAGTTGACTCAAAGCAAATCGATCAACCCGACTTTTCGCCAGTTCTTTTTCAAGTAACCCTAGAACATCATACTCTCTGATTGAATCCGCAAGTTTTGCATAATCTTCGTCTGCCGTAGGTGAATAAGGGTCATACCGCAGGTGAATCGAAAGAAACTTGCGTTTCTCGGTTTCGTCCTCGGAATCCGTTTTTTGTGGTTCCTCCAGAATTGACTGTTGGCGATACTCTTCGCATGTCAAAAGACGAGTTTTGTTTCGATTAAGCGAAAGCCCTTCGTTGTCGAGCAATACGCGACTCACATCTAGGACCGCCGATCGGACATCATCCTCTGAATTTCCAAAGAGTAAGTAATCGTCAACGAATCTTAGGTATTGAATTTTGCGCATCTGAATTAGTCGATCAGTGCGTGTTAACAAGGCTTCTGCCAGGATGCGCGCGGCGGGTCCACCAACTGGCAGTCCGAATGAGTTACCACCATTCAGCTTACTTAGGAATCGATCAATGAACGTAACAATTTGCGGATCGCACTGACAGTCGGTTCTTAGCGCGTTCTCGAGACGGTGGTGATAGACTCGGGGATAGAAGTCTGAAATATCCACTACTGCTACATGCGTGTATTCTTTCGATAGTTCTAGCCCTTTCAGGTGGAAATCTCGCCATCCAACGGCGTCAAATAAACCGCCGGAACTGGCGTCAGGCGCAAATCGATACGAAAAAACTCGGTCTCTCGGTTGTCGATGAGCTTCAATCTGCTCACCAACCTGAATAGCGGCCGCAAGAAAGCATGCATTCCAGAGAGGATCTATTTGTGTTGCAGGCCGGTATCCAATGTAGCCTGCGTTGATCAGCTCAGTCGTCGAAAAAATTGACAGATGTT
>CAIJIZ010000065.1 GCA_903820735.1 uncultured Pirellula sp. | reverse complement strand
GTAAACTCACCAAAGGGCGCATTTACTTTCAGGTAGTCACCTACTGTGGTCTGTTGATGGAAATATCGTGAGACGAGCCCGAGTTCTTCTCGCTTCACTGTTATTTCAATGCATTCTGAACGCGAAGGTGTTGAAGCTATGGTGTAGGGCGATTGATCCGCTTGCCTTGAATCGTTTACGAGAGCGTCAGGTATTGCCCTGGCATATAGAGCGAAGCTGGGAAGCAACCCCCGGTGGAATCACCACTGGGCCGAGTCGATGCCGAAAGCAAGTGCAAGGGGCGTGGAAGTCGAGAGCCACCCGCCCTCCACCTGCCACTTGCCTTTGGCCACAATGCGATAAATCCCCATGGAGCTGTTCGTTCAATAACAAAGCTAAACCTTACAAACGTTTACCTTAATTACGCTGGGCAAACTATTCATTTAGCTCTGATCCATTCGATCATTAGCTGTAGCCCATGTGTCGATTCCACTTGGGGGGCCCACCCGAGCAATCGCTTCGCTTTGGAAATATCCGCTACAAAGTAGTCTTGGTCGCTTTGTCGCCTAGGCAGTTTCTCGTAAACCAGACTTTGCGATAGTCCTAGCAAATTCTTCAAGCGATCCAAGAGTTCCAACAAACTCATGCTGTTCTCTACCCCTCCGCCAATGTTGAAGACTTCCCCTGCACAGCTATTACGTTTCTCATAAGCCGTGCGATAAAGAGAGATCAAATCGCCACTATGGAGCACGTCCCGAACTTGTTTTCCCGTCCCCGATATAGTAAATGGAATCAAGGGCTCATGTTTTTCAAGACTCCGCGCCTGCTCGATGGCTTTCATCGTAAACCAGCCAACCCATCCTTGATCTACCGTCGCATACTGCCTTCCTCCGTAAATCGACGAATGACGAAAAACGACCGTCTTCAAGCCAAAGTTTCGGTACCAATCGCGAACATACTGATCCGCTGAGCCTTTGGAGCATCCGTAGGGAGATGCAAAGTCCAATGGCATTGATTCGTCGATGCCATTGGGGAATCCTGGCAGAGAGTAGCGAGTTTCGCTCTCAGCATAATCGAGAAACTTTAGATCGCCATAAACCTTGTTCGTTGAACTAAAGGCGATGAACGCATCAGGAGATCTCCTCCTTGAGAGATCCAGCAAGTTGAGCGTCCCGAGCGCATTGGTACGAAAATCACCGATTGGATCGGCAATTGAGGTGGTCATGGCGACTTGGCCAGCCAAATGGCAAATGTAGTCAAACGGCCCCTGCTTTACGAACACATCCTCAAGGCAATCGTACTGGGAAACATCTGCTTCGCAAAACACCAAGTCATGATCCTGTCGGCAGAGCCCCTGCAACCAACGCAGATTTGCCGATGATCCGCTTTTGAGCATCTTGTCTACAACGGTCACTCGAGCTCCATCTAAAAGGTAATCACTGGCGATGTTCGACCCGAGAAACCCACATCCGCCGGTAATCAAGATATTCATCTTCTAAACAACCATCTCCTAAAGCGATTTGATCGAACGATCCTCGGAGGCTAATTTCGGCAGAATGCGACTAGCGTACTGACCATGTATTCGATCATCTCATCGGTCAAACCAGGGAAAGTGCCGACAAACAAAGTATCGTTCATGATCCGATCCGCGCCAGCCAAATCGCTAACGATTCGCATCCTCTCGGGCGACTCTTTGCGGATTTGTGAAAAAGCGGGCTGTCGGAGGAGATTACCACCGAAAAGCATCCGATTTCCGATTAGATGGTCATCCAGATGCTTTGCCAATTGCGTTCTTGAGAAACTCGCGTTGGGCCGTATCGAAATTTTGAATCCGAACCATGAACACTCGGTTCGACAGCCACTGCTATCCCAAGTGAAGCCGTTCGATGGGTCCCAACCGGTTGCGTGAGTGGGTAGAGAGAACTCCAAAACATCCTCTAACTCAGCTAACCCGCGCCTGAGCAACTCCCAATTCCGCTTACGAGCTTCGATAAAACCAGGAAGCTTGGCGAGTTGCTTCAGACCGATTGCCGCTTGGATATCCAGCGGCTTTAGGTTGTAACCCAAGTGGCTATAGATGTACTTGTGATCGTACCCGTGTGGCAGCTCCCCGAGCTGCCATCCAAATCGCTTATTGCAAGTATTGTCTTTGCCTGATGGGCACCAGCAATCTCGCCCCCAATCCCTGAAACTCTCGACGATCACTTTCAAGCTCGATTGGCGAACCACATTGACGGCCCCACCCTCCCCCATCGTCAAATGATGAGGGGGATAAAAACTCTGCGTGGACAAGTCTCCCCAGCTACCGGTGAACTTGTTCATCGAACCGCTGCTATCCCTTGGCTCTTTTGCATAGATATCCATTGCGGCGGAATCGCAACTGAGAATGTAACGGCAACCCAGAGCATCGCAATTATCTTCGATCAACCACAACTGGTGCTCCATGCAAAACTCGAGCGTTGTACGCAGATCAAATGGATTCCCCAACGCATGGGCCATCATCACGGCCTTGGTTTTGCCCTTTTGGTAGGCGTCTTGCAGTTGCTCGCATTTCGCGTTGCCGGTCACCGGATCTGCATCGATAAATACAGGAATCGCCCCACACTGCAAAATAGGGGCAACGGTAGTGGGAAACCCGGCTGCGACGGTGATTACTTCATCACCGGGCATCAATCGGCGTTCACTGGGTAGTTTAGGGCTGGTCAGTGCAGAAACCGCCAAAAGATTCGCGCTGGATCCCGAGTTGACAAGCAAGGAGTTGCGCACACCGAGAAACTCCGCTAGCGACCGTTCGAAGGTCTCACCTTGAACCCCCAGCGTCAACCAAAAGTCCAGAACACTCCCAACCGCGGCTTCAACCTCATCCTCGCTAAAGACCCGGCCTGCGTAGGGTACGGGGGTCTTACCAGGAATAAACTCCCCCTTTTGCGGATCATCTCCGGCGCGATTGCTGCGGTGACTGCGTCGAGAGTATTCCCGAACCATTTTTAGTATCTGACTTCGAAGTTCTTCCGATTCCATCGTCATTTGCTCAGCTCAAATTCTCAGTTAGAACCCGCCCATGATTGTTTAATCGCAGTTGCATCATCAAGATACTTTCTCAGGCATCGGTCCGTCTCTTCGATTGCATCGCCCCCTTGGCATACAGTGGTATACCAATGTGCGGTTTGCTCAACACAAGTGTCGAACTTCCAAGTAGGCCTCCAACCCAAAACATGAAAAGCTTTGTCGATCGCAAGGTTGAGCTTGTAGGCCTCGTGCGGTTGATCTGGACTCGAAACATCCTTCCAATTCCCTCCGGTGTGCTTGAGCAGACTTTCAACAAGATCTGCAACAGTGCGATTGCTATCAAGTTCGGGGCCAAAGTTGAACGCAGAGCAAATATAGGAGTTGGGGTACTCAGACAACTTAGGTTCGTGTAGATGAGCAGCGAGCCAAAGATATCCGGAAAGGGGTTCGAGAACATGCTGCCAGGGCCGTGTGGATCTTTTGTTGCGCACAGGCACGACGGTGTGATTCAAAACACAGCGCATCACGTCAGGTACGATTCGATCCAAAGCCCAATCGCCGCCACCAATAACGTTTCCCGCTCGGGCCGTCGCAATCCGAACTTCAGATGCACCACCGTTGTTATTTGTGCCCGTGAAAAACGATCGTCGATACGCCGCCGTGACAATCTCTGCACATCCCTTCGAAGCGCTGTAGGGATCATAGCCACCGAGCGGATCCTCCTCCCGATACGAATGAAGCCACTCTTGGTTCTCGTAGCACTTATCGGTGGTCACAACCACAACCGAACATGGTTTGGAATATCCAATTAGAGAATCCAGAACGTTGACCGTTCCGATCACATTCGTCTCAAAGGTTTCCCTCGGCTTTTGATAAGACGTTCTTACCAAAGGCTGGGCCGCCAAGTGGAAAACAAAATCGGGCTGATAGTTTCCGATCTCACTGGATAGTTTTTGAGCATCTCGTATATCCCCGATCACTTCATGATCGAGCCGCGAACGCAGTTGCAACTGGTCAAACAACACTTCATGAGTGGCTGCGGGTAACGCGTACCCGAATACTTTTGCTCCCATCGACACGAGCCAATTTGTAAGCCAACAGCCTTTGAACCCTGTATGGCCCGTAACCAACACCTTTTTACCCACGAATGTCTCTTGAAACATCTTCACATCAAACCTTCCAAATCTTCCACGGTGCATTGCCGCTTTCCCACAACTTCTGCAATTCGTTGCGGTCTCGAAGCGTGTCCATCGGCAACCAAAAGCCGTTGTGCCGGTAAGCCGAAAGATTCCCTGACGCTGCAAGCTTGGCTAACGGACTGCGTTCCCAAATCGTCGCGTCCCCTTCTTGGATGTACTCCATCACGGCTGGCTCTAACACAAAGAAGCCTGATTTGCTCGGCTTGAATCATGAGTTTTACTACCCAAATGTTCTTCGGATTTTCTCGACGTATCTTATCAAGGTCTTGGATTGCAACCCTCCATCTTCCAAAATTCATCGCAAAAAAGGCTCTTGCTCTACGACCTCAATGACATGGTACACTTGCAGCCGGTTAGCCTCCTAGGCATCTAATCGATCGATTCATTTGCGTCATCCGTTCGAATGTGAATACTTCCGGGAGCAGGCACCCTAGGACGATTAAAATAACGCCGAATAGCATACTCGAGGACTAAACCCATTTTAACGCGACCTCCCAATTCGCGATTGATGTGCTCAAAAACCTGCCTGGAACTCGGATTCAACTTACTTGTTAACCAAAGCACCGACCGAAACCTCTCACGGGCTTCGGGCCAGTAATGGTTGACAAAAGTCCAGCGCGTCCACTCCCTAGGCAAACTCAGATCCTTAGACTTGATAGTGATTGAACCCTCATGAGCATGCATCACAGCAAGGTGCTTATTTGTGCATTTGATTTTTGGATAATGGATTGCGGTCAACAGGAACAGTAATTGGTCTGGGCCAGCCCCATGCCCAGGGAAATCGATCCCGAATGGGTTCGCAATGTCGTCCACCAAAGCACTAAGCATCTCAGAGCGTCGAAATAGAGCGCTGAGAGGGGAGAGTAGCGGAATCCCGTTGGTATTCCCAAAAATAGCAGCCTCAAGGATCTCCTCCTTGCTCCATTCAGCCTTTTGCTGAAAGGTGGACGGATCGCGAAAACCGTTTGAATCGAGAAACTTGTGGCCAGTCATCACGAAAGCTGTTTGATCGTCGAATAAACTCAAAGTCGAGGACAGAAAATCAGGCTCGATGAGATCATCTGAAAAAAGAAGGTGACAATATTCCCCCCTGGCTGCCTCGATGCCCACCCGCCAATTGCGGACTGGTCCGATGTTTGTTGTGTTCCTAAAACAACGTATGCGAGCGTCCTGACGAGCGAACTCTTGAACGACGTCCCAAGTCGCATCGGTGCTACAGTTGTCTACAACCACAATCTCGTGTGCATCGATATTCTGTGCTTGCGCCGAACGAATTGCGTCTGCCACCATATCTTGGCGGTTGTAAACAGGTACGACCGTACTGACCTTCATTCCCCACCTTGTACTTGGTTGCGGCAATTCCTCCAAACAAGGGGATTAATCACCGCTTTGTTTGGTAAACTGCCTGACCCTTGATTTTAGAAGCTGAAAACACAAACAACTAATGCTCCTTGCTCAATCAAGGTTTCGGTGCCGTCAGTGGCAACAGGCCATCGATTTCTGTAATCCAAAGCGATGTCGTCTGGGTGCTAAGTCTAGGATACTTATAGCGTCCGGAATGGAAATGCAAACAGTTTTGCAAGAACAGACGGAAAACCTTTCCCTTAGGCAAATAATCGGTATTTCTGATACCAATAAACGGAAACCGGGTAAGGGTGAACATTTCTGACCACCCTCCCCACACCACCACGGCATGCGAGTCCGAACCGGGCGGTTCAACGATAGTCTCTTGCGACTCTTGCCGAGTGAGATTCAACTCTCTGTGCAGGACGCTCGCAATCCCCGCGTCTGAGCAAATGGATGGCCTTCCCACTCGGCTCGGTTACGAGGTAGTGCATCGGCGGAGCAATTCCAATTGCCGACTCCACCACTGAGACCACGCGAACC
>CAIJIZ010000064.1 GCA_903820735.1 uncultured Pirellula sp. | reverse complement strand
GAGGAAAGGAGCGGGCTAACGGTAGCAAACCTTGCGAGTATTGTACCTTATGCAGGTGAAAATGAAGCCGGTGAAAACGAGAAACACAGCGTGCTAGCCTGACGAGTCCCGCAATGCCTTGCATGGAATGGATTCGTCCTGGTACCCTTCGCTCGCCGATCCCCTATAATTCCACACAAGCTTTCAGCGTAGGATGCTGGCGATTACCCGAAAATCGTGATCAAGTAACTCGAACGGAATTTCCCCTAGGAGCAGACAATGCCACGCAAAACCACCACATCGATCGAAGCCTCGCCGAACAGCTTCGCTCGTCTATTACTCACCGGATTGGGATTAATCGCTACTTTGGGGTTGTCCTTGTGCGAGAATTCTTATGCGCAAGGGACGGCTAAAGACTCCCCCAAATCGAACGCACAGCCCAAGGGTTCCGGCGAGAATAATTCAGGAGATAAGAAATTGGAAAAAGCTACATTCGGCGGAGGTTGCTTCTGGTGCACCGAAGCGGTCTTTCAGCGCGTCAAAGGAGTCGAATCCGTAGTCTCCGGTTACACCGGAGGTAAAACCAAAAACCCAACCTACGAAGATGTATGCACTGGCACGACCGGACACGCCGAAGTGATCCAAGTCGAGTTCGACCCATCGGTCGTCTCGTTCGCAAAACTCCTCGAAGTCCATTGGAAGACCCACGATCCGACCACTTTGAATCGCCAAGGCTATGACGAAGGAACCCAGTACCGCTCAGCGATTTTCTATGCAAATGACGAGCAAAAGAAGGTGGCAGAAGAGTACAAAGAGAAACTTAACAAGGACGTTTTCGATGGCAAAATCGTCACCGAAATCACCCCACTAGACGTGTTCTACCCTGCCGAAAAATACCACCAGAACTACTTCAACCTCAACACCGGCAAAGGTTATTGCCGCGCTGTGATCATCCCCAAGCTCAAAAAATTCGAAGAAGTCTTCAAAGACATTCAAAAGTAGTCGGACCTGTACTTCTACGAAGCCTCAACCCATCGCCGATAAGCGGCGATGGTCTGCTCGGCGGCAGTCTTACTATCGGGCCACGCAAACACCTCGGCACTTAGAAAACCCTCGTAGCCAATATCTCGCAACGCTGCGATCAACGGACCGACTTGCAAATGCCCAAAACCAACCGCACGTCGATTGGTATCGGCAAAGTGTATATGCCCAACGGCACTGCCTGCTTGCCGCAAACTCTCCGCCATATCCGTTTCTTCAATGTTCATGTGAAACCAGTCCGCAAGCAGACGAGTCTTTTGCAGACCAGCAATCAACTCCAAGCCCCCGGCAAGCGTGGTAGCTTGGTCAGTTTCATAACGATTTAAAGGTTCGTATAGAATCTCCGCCTCAAGCTTGCTCGCCGTCGTATCAAGGCTTGCAAGTCCTTCCCGAAGCCAACCACGGGCTTGTTCGCTGGAAACACTCGGAGAAGAACGCCCCTGCATCGATCCTATGATCATCGGTGCACGAAGCTCCGAGGCGGCATGAAGCATCTTTTCAAGAAACTCCATGGCCGACCTTCGCACAGAGGAATCGGGATCCGCCATGGAAAGCCGATGCTTTACCCACCCCGCGCCGGTTCCAATCGCAGCGATCGCCAATCCCCTTTCGCGGGCCATGGACAACACGCTGTTGCCGGACGAATCCTTGTATTCCACAAAAAATTCTGGGCCGGGTGCGAAGATCTCAATTCCGTCGAAGCCCAAGGACTTGGCTAAATCCATACCTACCGCCAGATCGTCCCAAAGAACGAATGGACCGCCACGGGATTGAGAAACTAAAGAAATGGTTATCGCGGATTTCAAGGGTATCTCTCGTATTTTGAGGTTGCGCGTGACTTTGACCGTTCCCAGCCCCCCTTCACAAGAAGGCCTGCTAATGCAACAGCGGCTGCGAGTTCATAGAATCTTAATTATTTCTTAACATCCCTAACCTGTTGCACTTGGGCACGTTTCGGGAAAATGCCCGACCAATGCTTGCACTATAGCACGTCAAAGGGGAGCATAACGTCGGCCGTAGCAGATTTGCCCCCGAAGGACCTTGGTAACCGCTACCAGACCGAACCACCTTAAAGGAATTGATCGAATGGGAAAATCATTGGCTGGACTTTCAAATTTCGGACGAATCAAAGTCTGGGCGATCGCTTGCTTTGCGGCCGCACTCCATTTCGGATCCGCTCCGAAGGCTCATGGGCAACTTGCAGTTGATCCTGATTTGAAGCCATACAAGGTTGCCTCTGGAGTATCTGGCCAGATCAAAAGTGTCGGATCGGATTCGATGAATCCGTTGATGCTTTTGTGGACGGAGAAGTTCAAAACCTATTACAAAGGTGTGAGGACGGAGGTCGAAGGGCAAGGATCGTCGAAGGCGATGCCAGCTTTGATTGAAGGGGCGGCGAGTTTCGGCCCTATGAGTCGCGATGCAAAAAGCAATGAGATCGCCGATTTCGAGAAGAAGTTCGGCTACAAGCCGATGATGATTCCGACGGCTATCGATCTTCTCGCCGTTTATGTTCACCGGGACAACCCGATCAACGAATTAAGCTTGCCACAACTCGATTCCGTCTTCTCCAGCACTCGCAAACTCGGTGGCGATGCGATCGACAAGTGGGGGCAACTAGGACTTAGCGGAGAGTATGAGTCGGGAGCGATTGCCATGTTTGGCAGAAACGCAGCTTCGGGCACTTACGGTTTCTTCAAGGAAAAGGTGCTTGGGAACGGAGACTATCGAGAATTGGTCAACGAACAGCCAGGCTCGACCGCCGTCATCCAATCCGTAGGGGAAAACAAGTTCGCGATCGGCTACAGCGGAGTAGGGTTCAAAACTTCAGCCGTTAAAGCGATTTCCTTGTCGGCCAAGCCAGGCGAGAAAGCGTTCGCACCCAACGCCGAGAACGCTTACAGCGGCGATTACCCCCTGGCCCGGTACTTGTACCTTGCGATCAACCACAAACCAGGGACGAACCTCGATCCTGTCCGAAGAGAATTCATCCGATTCATCTTCAGCAAAGAAGGACAGGAAATTGTAGCGAAGGAAGGCTCCTTCCCGATCGACGCAGCAACTGCCGCGAAGGCGCTGAAGATGCTCAATATCGCCCAGTAATAAGGACTGCACCTAGTCCGGAGCTGCGGCCCGTTCATTATCGAATCTGGTATCGCCATTAACACCAAAGAATTGACCGAAGAACCAGGCTCTTTCCATGGAGGGGGTCGCCCATACCGACGGGATCGCTCCTCGAGCGTTTCCGTCCGGTGGTCAGATCGTATTGCTAAATGGATCATCACGGTCGGCGGTATCGGTACGATCCTTGTGGTCTTGCTCGTTGTCCTGGTTCTACTCGGTAACGTTCTTCCCTTGTTCCGCAGCAGCGAATTGAGCGAGCAGCGAACGGTCAATCTACCGGCAGATTCCCTCTCGAAACCAGTATTAGCTTTTGGTGTCGATGAATACTCCGAAATCGCATGGTTGGTGCGTGACGACCAATCGATCGATGTTGTGAGTTTGCTCGATGGCACATTGTTGAAATCCTGGTCGCCCCCCGCAAAGTCAACTACCGACAAAGCGAATGCTGGGAAAGCTAACGAAGCGAAAGTTAACGGAGATAAATCGAGTCCTGGGAGCGAAAATGCGACCGCCTCGGCGGGGGCTAAAGTTCGAATTGCAAAAGTCGACTCGCAGCAGTCGTCCGTTTTGCTCGGCCTCGATGACGGTTCGGTCCGAGTCATACTGTGTTCGATCAACGTCGAATTCAAGCCTGATGCACAGATAGCTTCAGAGATCACCGAGTCGATGAAGACCTCTGGCAAATCAACTGTAGTTCAAGATGGCGTGATCTATAGGCAAATGCCTAGTGGACTGATTCGTGCCGTATCGTTTTCCAATGCAAGTTATTTGGAGCCGATTCAAGTTTTCGAAACCCCAATCGACCATATCGATTGGACTCTTCGGTCAGATACTTCCGGGTTCGGCGACAGTCAAAAAGGTTTTCTTGCGGTCGCTTCAGCGGGAAATATCGCGTTAGGTAACATCGAGCGACAAGCCGGAGGCATTGGCGGCAAGGCCAAACAGTCGATAACCATTTGGCGAGCAGAGCCAACGCAGGGCCTATCGAGCAACTCTCCCGACCATGGG
>CAIJIZ010000063.1 GCA_903820735.1 uncultured Pirellula sp. | reverse complement strand
GACGAAGGGGAAGCCAAGACCTTTCCGTAGCGTGGCCTCGTAGCATATCTATCCCCCGTAGCATGGCCCTCTGAGGCCGTGCGAGGGGTTCGAGTGGCTCACGCAAAGACGAGAAGACGCAAAGAAAACCGCGAACCAGTTTGTGTAATGCTTGGAGCGGAGCACCAACTTTTCGTAACTCCCCTTCGCCTCCCAGGGGAGGAGAAGGGGTCGGGGGATGAGGTGGGTGAACACGCGCAGTTTGCGTTTTGCGAACTACATAGGGTACGAAAAGAGGAGAGACGCTCGAGAGGTAGGGTCTTGCAGTTCGCGTCGTACTCCGCGAAGCAGTACTCGTACTCGAACCCACCGTAATCTCCATCGCAACAATGACCGATAGAGCGTAGCTTATAGAAGTCAGAGTTTTTCGAGCACGAGCACGAGCACGAAAAAACAACTGCGATTCGAGGACTCGGATCACCCCATAACAAATATCAAGCATCACCCGGGATGGGCTCAACCCGCATTCGGTTTCTTCTTCGCTCGAGGATGTGCCTTGTCATACGCAGCCTTGATGTTCGCGGTACTAACATGCGTATAAATCTGCGTTGTTACCAAACTCTTATGACCGAGCAGTTCTTGGACGCTGCGGATATCCGCACCGCGATCTAGTAAGTGAGTAGCAAACGAATGTCGAAGCGTGTGAGGGCTTGTGCGAGTATCAAGTCCACACTGCTTGATGTACTTTTCCAACATTCGCGCAACACTTCTTGAAGTCAGTCGTCCACCGAACTTGTTGCGAAACGTGGCAGGCTCCTTCGTTCCGTTCGGCACTGCGCGACGTTTCTGAAAGTACGAAAGCAAGGCTTGTAGCGCGTATTGCCCCAACTGCCCGATCCGTTCCTTGCGCCCCTTACCACGGATCCTTACCGTCCCTTCGTCGACCTGAATATCTCGATCGTTCATTCCGACCAGTTCGCTCACACGCAAGCCTGCGCTGTAGATGACTTCCAAAATCGCGCGGTCCCGTAAACCCATCTCATTCTCACCATCAGGCGCCCCCAAAAGCGATTTGATCTCATCTCCAGTCAAAAAATGAGGTAGTTTGCGAGCCCCCCTTGGATTGCGCAAGGGTTTGGCCGGATTCGTTTCGACCAGCTGCTGCCGCTGTGCAAATCGATAGAAACTTCGCAACGATGCCAGCTTGCGTGAAATACTCGTTCGGGCATAACCGGCTTCATGCAGCGCCGTGACATACCCACGAAGCTCCGTCGGAGTCACATCCCGAGGATGTCGAGGCGACTGACCTTGATCGGTCAAAAAATCAGCCAAGTCCATCAAGTCCTCCCGATAAGACTTGATCGTCAAATCCGATGCATTCCTTTCAACATCCAAATACCGCAAAAACTGCGTGACTTCTTGATGCATCCCCGTCCTCCTGACCAATCCGCCGAAACTCCCCCTGACGACTTGCTTGGGCCGCTGCCGTGAATTAACCTTGTACACTTGGCGGCCTTGTGCCGTCCAGGGCTTTATCCAAGCTTGCCGATCCCGAAAAGGCCTGCCAAGCCCCCAAACGATCACTTCCGCTCCGTTCACGGATCCCATTTCACCATGCTCTTTCAAGTTCTTTCCTACCTTTGGATGGCGTTCATGGCGGCGATCATCCTTGTCCCGACCATCGTTGCATTGACCAGTCGCCCCAAGCGACCAGGCGGGAAACCAGCGAAAAAGAAGAAGAAAGGAAAGAAGGGGGCTGAAGAAGAAACCCAAGAGGAATCGACCGAAGTGGATAATTTCACCGAACCCACCCTCGATTTCGGCGATGAAATCGCTCAAATGGAACAATCAAAAAGCTGATTGCTTCCCCCAAAAAACACCCTCGGCTAGCAATGCATAACCAAATCAGCCACCCCCTAAGCCAACTCTCCTGGGCTTGGCAAGTCGATGGCTGGATGATTCTCGCTTCGGCTCTATGCGGTATCGCTTGTGCCCTCGTTGGTAATATTCTGGTACTCCGCCGCCTTAGCCTCGTTGGGGACGCGATCAGCCACGCGGTTTTGCCAGGTATCGCCGCCGGTTTCCTTCTCTTCGCAAGTCGCAGTCCTTGGATCGCACTGATAGGGGCAGCCATCGTCGGAGTCATTACCGTCTGGCTGATCGAACTCGTGCGACAACTCAGCCGCATCGAAGAAAGCGCCGCGACCGGAGTGGTTTTCACCGCCCTTTTTGCGTTGGGGATCGTCCTGATCTCACGTGTAGATCACGCAGATCTCGACCCTTCTTGCGTCCTTTACGGCAACCTCGAAACGATCATCCTCGATACGATCGAAACCCCCTTGGGCTCTGTCCCAGTCGTCGTGCTCGAACTATCCATCCTCTGCTTGCTCAATGCCATTTGCATGCTTGCTCTGTACAAATGGTGGACTCTGTCGACTTTTGACCCAATCCTCGCTGCGGCTCAAGGGATCCCGGTTCGCTTCATGCGATACCTGCTCGCTGCCATGGTGGCGATGGTTTGCGTTCTTTCCTTTCGAGCCGTCGGCAACATCCTCGTCGTCGCCATGCTGATCGTACCTCCAGCAACCGCTTGGCTTCTTTCCAACCGACTCTCTACGATGATCACGATTAGTATCTTGGTCGCGATCCTCGCAAGTATCCTCGGTCACCTAGCCGCGATTTCCCTTCCCCACCTCCTTGGCTTCAAGTCTGCAAACTCCGCCGCAATGGTCGCTTCGACTTCCGGTGTGCTCCTTGCAATCGCCATCATCCTAAGCCCCAAAAGCGGATTGCTGTGGAAGTGGATCGAACAACGCGCACTGAGTCGCCGCATTCTCGCCGAAGACATACTGGCTCTTTTCTACCGACATGCTGAAACAACTGGCACCGCAGATACTGCTCGCAACGCTGAAGCTACTTGGCCATCGACCCAAACCACGCTCGCCACGGCGACCATTGCGAATAAACTTCAACGCTCATCGGCCGCTGTGGTCAGGGCCCTGGAAGACCTCTGCGCGAAACGATGGGTCACTCCCCAAAACTCGTATTGGAATCTCACCGAAGAAGGATTGCGACAAGCTCAAAACCTTGTGAGAACCCACCGCTTGTGGGAACATGTCCTCTATCAAGAAACCAACCTCAGCGATCCACGCTTGCACGCTAACGCCGAATCCCTCGAACACTTTACCTCCGAAGAACTTCGCGAAAACCTCAGTCAACGTGCCGGAAACTCCACCCGTGACCCACACGGCAAACAGATCCCACCCGATGCATCCTGAGTCCCACCGTATTACGAATGGATTCCTATGTTCGTCCGCCTCTACCATCGCAACGAAAACACTCCGATCCCCAAGTCCTTCGAATCCTTCATTGAAGCGATTGGTCGATGGGATGGACTTTACGCCGAACTCGACGGATCCTTTGTTTGGGTCTGGCACGAGAACAATCAACGTTACCAACTCGACGGGATGGTGTACGATCGCGGCGAATTCATCGAATACATCGAACTCAAAGGCACATGCTCTGAAGCCGCTTGGCTGCAACTTTGCTCAACACTCCTTTCCCCTGCGAACACTTTTGTGACCGAGGAAACGGCAACCGCAAATCGCTCAATTTCTGATACGATATCGGACATCCTGCGGGTCCACGATCTCGATTCTGCTCGCTGGATTTCCCCTCTCGACCCAACTCTCTTTACCTAAAACATTACCAATTACAGATGACGATACGTACGCGATTTGCCCCAAGCCCCACCGGATACCTTCACATCGGTGGAGTCAGAACCGCTCTGTTTAATTACCTACTTGCAAAACAAGCGGGGGGACAATTCCTATTGCGTATCGATGACACCGATCAACAACGCAACGTCGAAGCAGCCTTAAGACCCATTCTCGAAGGCTTTAAGTGGCTAGGGCTCCAATGGGACGAAGGCCCCGATGTCGGCGGCCCTTATGCACCGTACTTTCAATCGCAACGGCTCGAGCACTATCAACGCGCCGCAAAACAACTCCTCGATTCGGGGTTGGCTTACAAAGACTACGCTCGCCCTGAAGAACTCGCAGAGGCCAAAGCCATTGCCGAGAAAGAAGGTAAAGCCTTCATCTACGATCGCAAGTTCATGGCAAGCACTCCAGAGCAAGCCGCAGCCTTCGAGGCCGAAGGCCGAACTGCCGTGGTCCGGATGAAAATGCCCCGCGAAGGTCAATGCACGTTCAACGATTTGATCCGCGGTGAGTGCGCCTTCGAATGGGCCGACGAACAAGACCATGTGATCCAGCGAGCCGATGGGACTTGTTTGTATCACCTCGCAAGTGTCGTCGATGACCATGACTTCAATATCACCCACGTCGTCCGCGCAGTAGAGCACCTGCCGAACACACCGCGTCAAATCTTTATTGCTCAAAGCCTCGGGTACCAACTACCGATCTATGCGCATTTGCCATACGTCGCTGAGCCAGGTGGTTCAGCTAAACTTAGCAAACGCAAACTAGATAAGTACCTCAAACAAAAAGACTTTGCGACCCTCTTTCAACTCGGGGATTCCATCGCCAAAAAAGCTAACTTGCAAACCACCCCCGAAACCTTCAACCCCGTCGTCGTGGACTTCTACCGCGAGACCGGTTTCCTTCCTCAAGCGATCCTCAATTACTTGCTCCTGCTAGGATGGTCACTCGACTCGAGCACGGAACACTTCTCCCTCGAAGACGCTGTAAAACACTTCTCCCTCGAACGTGTCAATAAAGCACCCGCTTCCTTCGACCCGCAGAAACTTCTCTCGTTCCAAGCTCGTTGGATGAGCGAATTGGATGTCAAAAAGAAGGTCGCGATGGTTCTACCCTACCTCCAACAAGCAGGCTGGATTTCTACCCCCCCACCATGCGATGCCGCAGAGCACATCACCCGCGTGGTAACCGCTGCTTCGGACCGAATTAAAGTAGCCGGAGATATTCTCCAATTCGACGAGTTCTTCAAACCCGACGATGCATTCGAAATTGACGTAGCTGCTTTCAAAAAACGAATCTTAGACGAAGCCCAGGCATGCGAACTGCTCAAAAAAACAAAGCAGATCGTCGCTGATTGCAACCCGTGGAACACCGCCGATCTCGAATCCAAGATCAAGGAAATGGTTGAAGCCTCCGGGGCTAAACTCGGCACATGTATCAATGCGCTCCGTATCGCACTGACCGGGAAACCATCCGGCGTAGGTGTCTTTGATGCCTTTGCTATCCTCGGCCAAGAGTCGGCAGGAGCACGTATCGACCGCGCAATCGCTGCCGCTTCTGCAAACAGCTAAGCAATTCTTACTGGCTGCTACCCACAGACTTGCAGCCACCGACCAACCGGCGAAAACTACAACCCATACCCCCTTCAGCGAATCCCACCTCAGCTTCATGCATCCAAACCAATCCCTAAAACTCGGCTTGATGATCTGCTGCTCGCTCGCATGGTGCATGCTCGATGTCGGCTCCCTCTCCTTGATCGCATCGCTTTCAGCTCAATCGCCTACCGAGGAAATCCAATTCAAAAAAGGATGGGTACTCTCCAGCGGGCAACCACCGCAACGCGGTCGCTCTTCACTGCCGATCGACCCCATCGAACACGCTTGGATCTCATCCTCCTTGAGTATGCCTGATCCGAAAGCCGAAGAGTCCCCAAGCGCACCTGGCCTGCAGCCTTGGAAACCCTTCGCAGCCGATGAGCAATCGGGGTTTGCAGGACGCAATCTTTTCGGTGCAGTGCTTGCACTCCACGCACCGATGCAACAACCCGGAATTTGGATGCTCGATGCACAAGGTCACGCATCCGTCCGCATCAATGGCTCCCCTCGCACCGGCGATGTTTACGCGAACGGCTCCGTCGGACTCCCCGTTGCACTCAAGGCTGGTGATAACTGGCTCCTGCTGCAAAGCGGTCGTGGACGCATTGCCGCGAAACTGACACCACCACCGAAACCTGTCTTCCTGAGCACGCGTGACACAACTTTCCCAACCTTCCTCCGAAACGAACCAAACACGTGGATCGGTTCCATTCTCCTCGTCAACGCTCAAGAAACCCCGCTAGAAAACATCACTCTGCGAGCCTCCGCCGCAGGCTGTGAATCGATCGACACCCCGGTGGTTTCCATCCCACCCCTGTCGATCAAGAAAGTACCGTTTGCTCTGCGTAGCACCCAAGCTGACCTCGCGGAATGGAAGCAAGACACCTTGAGTGTAGTGATCACGGCAATCGAAACGAATCCGTCCGCCGAAGGTGGCGCATCGAGCGTAGATGAGATAACCGTGACCTGGCCTGTAAGAAACTCGACTCAAACCCACCGCCGTACGTTTCTCAGCGAAATCGATAACAGTGTTCAATACTACGGCGTTGTTCCCCCCGCTCCCCAAACCACCAATGAAAACCCCTCAGTCGCTTCAACCGACGCGCAGCCTAGCAAGCCACCCGCATTGATCTTGTCCTTACATGGTGCAGGGGTCGAAGGTGAAGGCCAAGCGAACGTCTACTCGCAAAAACCCAACACCTACATCATCGCGCCAACTAACCGACGAAACTTCGGCTTCGATTGGGAAGATTGGGGTCGATGGGATGCGATTGAAGTTCTCGAGCAAGCACAACGACGGTTTCAAACCGATCCGAAACGTACCTACATCACCGGACATTCGATGGGTGGCCACGGTACTTGGCACATCGGAACACTTTTCCCTGATCGCTTCGCCGCACTCGGCCCGAGCGCCGGCTGGATCTCCTTTGCAACCTACGCCGGCCGCGGCGCGAATGTCCCCCAAGACCCTACCTCTGTCCTGATGCGACGCCCACTCTCCACCAGCGACACCCTCGCACGCGTCACGAATCTAAAGACCCAAGGGGTCTACATCTTGCACGGTGATGCTGACGATAATGTCCCGGTCGACCAAGCTCGTAGTATGCGTGAAGAGCTTGCCAAATTCCATCCGGATTGGGTCTACAAAGAACAACCCGGAGCAGGGCACTGGTGGGGAAACGCTTGTTGCGATTGGCCACCCATGATCGACTTCTTTCTCTCT
>CAIJIZ010000062.1 GCA_903820735.1 uncultured Pirellula sp. | reverse complement strand
GAGCAGGCTACTAAGCACCCGTCGTCGGGTGAACCCACTGCGCTGGCTGGTCTTTGTAGTACTCCCGCTTCCAAATCGGAACTTCCTTCTTGATGCGATCGACAAGGCTCTCGCAAGCCTCGAAAGACTCCTTGCGATGCGGAGAACTCACGGCAACGACGATACTCGGCTCGGCGATATCGACTCTACCAAGTCGATGGACCGCAGCGCAACGATTTAGTGGCCACTGCCTTCTTACTTCTTGAACAAGTAGCTTCATCTGCGCAAGGGCCATTTCGCGATGGGACTCGTACTCAAGATACTCCGTCTCTACACCTTTTGTGAACTGACGAGTCGTTCCAACAAAGACGCAAATCGCCCCGCTGCGAGACTCCTGGCACTGCGCAATGATCCTATCTACTTCGATCGGCCCATCGACAATCTCAATCAGGTCGCTCTGTTCGAGATTGTTGTCACTCTTCTTGCTCAAGTCACTCATGTCGCTTATGTCGACTCCTGCTTTAACTCGGCAACATACCCGGAGTACTTGGCTAGCTCCTCCGTGCTGACCTTCGGATACTCCAAATCCAGCGAATCGAGATGCCCTGAGATCAAATCCGCGACCGCTGCTCTCGCATACCACTTATCGTCAGCAGGGATCACATACCACGGCGAAGCCTTCGTCGAAGTCGCTTCCATCGCATCTTCAAAAGCCTCTTGATACTCCTTCCACAACTTGCGTTCGGCCAAGTCACCTGCATTGAACTTCCAATGCTTATCGGGCGACTCAAGCCGTTCCAGCAATCGCTTGCGCTGCTCATCGCGGGAGATGTGCAAGTAGAACTTCAAGACAGAGGTGCCACTCTCTGTAAGGGTCTTCTCGAACATCCGAATTTCTTCGTATCGCCTCTTCCACAAATCCGTGAGCTTCTTGTAAGGCATCAGATTCTGCGCATCGAGAAACTTCGGATGCACCCGCACCACCAAGACTTCTTCGTAGTAGGAACGATTGAAGATCGAGATCATCCCCTTGGGAGGTAGAAATCGCATCGGACGCCAAAGAAAGTGGTGATCAAGTTCCTCGCTATTCGGGGCTCGGAAGCCGCAGACGCGGCACCCTTGCGGATTTATGCCACGAAACACATGCCGGATAATCCCATCCTTACCCGACGTATCCATCCCTTGAAGAATGATCAACAGCGAGCGCGAATTCGACGCAAACAATCGATCTTGGGTTTGTTGCAAGCTCAAGATGTCTTGCTCCAAAGACTCGACACCCTGGGCTTTCCCACCGAACTCATCTCCTGCTTTCGTCGATATCTTCGATAGCTTTACTGACTCCCCTTCTTTCACGCGGAATTTTTTGTGATCAAATCGATGTGTACCCATTTCAAGCTTGCCTTTCGAAAAGTATGTGATCGCCTTGGGCGATTAATTGTTGCCGAGCTGCCAGTCGAGACCGATGTCGTGAACAATCGCCGAATGTGTCAAAGCCCCGACGCTTATCCTCTCGACACCCGTTCGAGCAATCGCCCCAATCGTTGATAGTCGAACTCCACCAGAGGCTTCAAGTTCAACCTCTGGTGCTAACCGATTTCGAATCGCCACACACTCTTCTAGCTGTGCGCATGTCATGTTATCGAGCAACACAATGTTCGGTTTGGCTTTCAGCGCAGATTCGAGTTGGCTCAACCGATCGATCTCAACTTCGATCATCGGAGGGTACTCGAATCGCACCGCCCCTGAAGCGACGAACTCCTTTGCCAACGCGACGGCTTGGCCTGGATCCAGTAGCTCACCATCCTTCGCCGCCCGACTCGCCAAATGATTGTCTTTGATCAAAACACCATCGTAGAGTCCAAGCCGGTGATTATGCCCACCACCACAGCGCACAGCGTACTTTTCTAAGCGTCGCCATCCCGGCGTGGTCTTCCGCGTATCGTAGACTCTGGCTTTCGTTCCTTCTACCGCTCGTACAAATTGATCGGTCAAGGATGCGATGCCACACATGCGACATACCACATTGAGAATCGTCCGTTCGCATGTCAGCAAATCTCTCGCTTCCCCATGCAAGACCGAGAGGACTTGACCGGGCCCGATCACTTCTCCGTCACCGACCCGCTG